>JAVJQK010000113.1 GCA_040218145.1 Sandaracinaceae bacterium
GCCGGGCTACGCGGTGGCCCTCATCTCCGTCCGTCCCCCGCCGCCCCCGATGCCCATCACGCGCGGCCCAGCCCCGCCGCGTCGGAGATGCCCATCACGTAGCCCGCCCGACGCTCCCTCGAATGCCGTGCGTGGCAACACCAAGAGGATCTGCGCCCGCTTCACCTTCCGCGCCCTCGGATTGCCACCGCGCAGCACCTGCTCCAGCTCCACTCGTTCCGTGCTCTGCAGCTCGACGACGTAGCGCACGTTCATGCTCACCTCCGTTTCGGGAGGCGAGTCGATCAACGATGAGGGATCCTGTCGATCCCTCATGGCCAAGTTCACCGACAAGCAGGGCCAGTACCTGGCCTTCATCCACGCCTACACGAAGCTCAACCGACGACCGCCGGCTGAGTCCGACATGCAGCGCTTCTTCGAGGTGACGCCACCTACCGTTCACCGCATGGTCGTCGAGCTCGAGAAGCGCGGCCTCATCCAGCGACAACCTGGCAAAGCGCGAACCATCCAGGTCCTCGTGCCGACCGAGGAAATTCCGGCGCTCCAGTGAGTCGTCAATCGATCACAATCACTGCGGCCGTGTACTAGTGCTGGTGACCGCCGTGCGGGAGGACGCGGGGGCGAGAGGGCGGGCCCGTGCGGCCGTTGGGCAGCGGGCTCGGCTCACCGTATTGACGCGGGTCGAAGCGCTGACGGGGATCGGACCCCGGCGGTCGCGAGGCGCCGCGCGGCTCCGGCGGCGCCTGCGGGCGGGTCGGCTCGGCCTGGGCCGCGCCGCCCTCCACGCGCCGGATCATCAGGCGCTGGATGTGCACCGGCGTCAGCGGGTGATTGCCCTCCTCGGGCGACTGAGGCACGCGCGCGATCTGGCTGATGACGTGCTGCGGCCGGCACTGCCCGAAGATCGTGTAGCCCTGCCCGTCGAGCTGAGGCGCCGGCCCGTCGGTGATGAAGAACTGCGCGCCCGAGGTGTTCTCGCCGTCGTGGTTGGCCATCGCGAGCTGGCCGGCGCGATCGTGGGCGAGGGTGTCGTGGGGCTCGTCGTCGATGGTGTAGCCGACGGTCCCGGTGCCGTCGCCGAGGTAGTCGCCGGTCTGGATCAGGTAGCCGGGGATCACGCGATGGAAGGTCAGGCCGCGGTAGTACGGTCGGCGCACCCACTCGCCCGCGCGGGCGTCCCACCAGGGCCGCAGGCCGCGGGCGAGGCCGATGAAGTTGGCGACGGTCACCGGCGCGCGGTCCGCGTAGAGATCGCAGAGCACGGTGCCGAACTCGGTGGAGAGCTCCACCACGAGGCTGCCGTCGATCGGGAGCCCGACCACCGCCTCCTCGAGGGTGAACTCGCCGGCCTCCGGGTCGGGCTCGTTCGGCTCGCGGATGAGCTGGTCCTCGCCCGAAGCGGTGCCGGAGACCGCGCGCTCACCGCGGTCGTTGGGGCCCGCGAAGATGATCTGCGTCCCGTCCGGCGCGACGCCGGTGAGCGCTTCGTCCTGCCGCCCCTCGTCGCTCGCGGCCGTCTCTTCGTCGCCGTCGCATCCGAGGCAAGCGAAGGCCACGCAGGCCAGAACGGCAAAGCGATTGAAACCACCGGGATAGCGGCGCGGGACAGCGGCTCCGGCGCGGGTGGGGTTCATCATCGTCACGTTATTCCTCCGGGAGACCGGTGAAGCGCACGGGCGTGCCCGTGGAGAGAGAGTGGGTGCGCGCGAAGCCCGCGTGCACCTCCAAGACGTACTGTGAGTCGGCCTCGACCGCCCGCGAATCGTCGGTGAGCGGGGAGGCGTGCTCGACGACCCCGACGACGCGGCGATCGGCGCCGATGAAGAGGATGTCGAGAGCGAGGAAAGTATTCCGCATCCAGAAGGAGCGCGGCTCCGCGCGAGGGAAGATGAAGAGCATGCCAGCGTCCCGGGGCATGTGACGCCGGAACATCAGCCCACGTTGGCGCGCGGCGGGCGTATCGGCGACCTCGACCCGCACCTCGACCGGGGGCGCGCCCTCCGGCTCGAGCACCACGCGCGCGGACGGCGCGTCGGCTTCTGGCGTCGGAGTCGCGCGCACGGGCGGAGTCGGAGGGGCGGAGCGTTCGGGGGGCGCTGGCCCCCCGCAGCTCACCAGGAACGCGAGGGCGAAGGGCAGCCTCACCGGCGACGCGGCGGCGCGGGCTCCTCCTCCTCCTCTTCCTCTTCTTCGTCCTCCTCGGCCGCGGCCGCCGCCCACCAGGGCGTGCCTCCGCCCCCGGCCTGGCCCTGCTGACCCTGGCCAGAAGCGGCCTGACCCTGCTGCCCTTGCTGACCCTGGGAGGCCTGGCCCTGCTGCCCCTGCTGCGCCTGCTGACCTTGTTGCCCCTGCTGCGCCTGCTGGCCTTGCTGCCCTTGCTGCCCTTGCTGGGTCTGCGCGCCCTGCTGCCCCTGACCCGCGGAAGCCTGCTGGCCCTGCTGCTGCTGCGTGTCCGACGCCTGGTCGGGCTCGTTGCAGTTGGGGAGCCCCGGCGGGCACTCGTGGGTCTCGACCGCGAACACGGGCTCCGGCTCCTCGGCCGGCGGCTCGCGCTCCGCCCACCACGGCTCGACCTCGGCCGGCACCTGCTCGGCCACGCCTCGCAGCGCGGCGCGCCGCTGACTCCACGCCCACCAGGGCGCGTCCTCGGGCAGCGGCTGGACCGCGGGCTGACCGCCCTCGACCTCCTCGGTGCCGCCGCGGATCGAGACGACGAAGTTGGCGCGCATGCGACGCTGCCGGAAGCGCGGGAACTCGATGTCCGCGACCTGACCGCGCATGCACTCCACGAGCGGGTCGGAGTTGGGCGCGACCGTCAGCTCGCTCGCCTGCCCGTCGCTCGAGAGGATGAAGACGAGGCGCACCTGGTTGAGGCGCGGGTTGCGCTCGAGCTCCCCCGCCACGCACTCGCGGATCGAGTCGGCGTTGGCGGCGAAGGTCTGGTTGACCTGCTCCTGGCTGAGCCGGTTGGGCAGGGCGGCCTCGGCCTCCGCCGCGGCCTCCGCGAGCGCGGCCTGCGCGGCCGCCTCCTCTTCCTGGGCGCGGCGCTCCTCGGCCTCGCGCTCCGACTGGTAGAGGCCCTGGATGTAGGCCGCGATCGGCTCGTGCGTCCGCGCGGTCTCGACCGAGAGCGACGCGAGGAGCTCACGCCCCTCGACCCCGCCGTGCTCGAAGATGCCCTCCGCCGCGAAGGCGAGCGCGCGGGCCTCGGGATCGGCGCTGACGGGCTGACCGCCCTCTTCCTCGGGCGCCTGGTCCGCGACCGGGCCCTGGAACTCGCTGTCCGCGTGGTAGAGGACCAGGAACGTGCGCAGGGCCGGGACCGCGTCCTCACCGCCGAGCCGCACGACCGCGCGCACCACGTCGGGCAGCACGCGAGCCGGGGTCTCGTGATCCATCATGTGGTGGATCAGCTGCGGCACGGCCTCCGCGTGCTCCATCTCGAGCAGCGCTGGCACGATCGCCTCGAGCGGCGGCGCCTGGGTGTCCTCGAGGTAGTCGTAGCGGCGCGCGAGCGCCTCCATGAGGAACTGGGCCCCGCTCCGGCGGGTGCGCAGCGACTCACGGATCGCCTCCTTGAGCGCGCCGGGCATCGACTGCTGCTGGTAGAGGTCCAGCAGATCCCGCGTGATCTCCTCGTCCTCGATCGCCGCGAGGCGCTCGATGGCGTAGGCGCGCGCCGCGACGAGCCGGTTGTCGGGGTCGACGACCATCTCGTTGAGGCTCTGGCGCAGCGGGCGGGTCTCGCCGCTCTCACCGCCGGGGCTGAAGCCGGCCGCGTCCAGCGCGACCGAGGCGGTGGCCAGCCCGGTGTCCTGCGTCCAGCGGTCGTTGCCGGTCTCGACGTCGAGGAGGTGCATCTGCCCCTGCTCGCCGAAGGTCAGCAGGCCGTGCGGCATCGCCTCGGCGTTGACCACGTCCTGCTCGAGGATGCGCGACCAGCGCAGGTTGCCCTCGAGGTCGTAGGCGAAGACGTAGCGGTAGTAGGCGAAATAGTAGGTGTCGCCTTCGATGTGGATCGACTCGGCGTCCGCGGCGGGGGCCGGGTTGAAGTAGACCCGGATGCGCCCGCGCGCCGAGCGGGTGCCGGGCTTCGGCACGAAGCCGTCGGGGAACACCGACTCGGGCTGACGCGGCAGCTCGCCGAGCGGCGGCCGGATGTGCGTCGACTCCGCGCGCGTGCCGCTGACCGAGCGGTGCGTGAGGCGGTAGACCCCGCGCCCGCCGTAGTAGATGCCGGTGGGGTGATCGAAGGCCCACGCGATGACGTCGTCGGTGGAGCGGAGGCGCGCCACCTCGTCGCCCGTCAGCTCGTCGAGCACCGCGATGTTCTGCCGCTCCCACGGCACGAACACGAGGCCGCCCTGCGCCGCGGGCTGACCGAAGACGCCCTGGACCTCGTGGCGCCAGATCTCTCGGCCGCTGCGCGCGTCCATCGCCACCACGTGACCCACGCGGCGCGCGCCGCCGAGGGCGCCGACGGTCGCCGACCAGTAGATGGTGTCGCCGTCGCGCGTGGCGCCGACGTACGCGAGGTCGGGCAGGTCGTACGCCCAGAGCTGACGGCCGCCGCTCAGGTCGTACGCGATGACCCGCTCCCGGGTGCTGATGAGCACGACGTCGCCCAGGATCTCGGGCTGGGTGGCCGCGTCGGCGGCGACCGACCACATCGTCTCGCCGGAGTCCACGCGCAGCGCGACGATCTGCCGCTCTCCGCCGTCCTCGGCGTGGGTGGTCACGACCGCGATGGGCTGCCCGAGCGCGTTCTCGGGCGCGTCGTCCTGGGACGCCTCCGGGAGCTGCTCGAGGATGGCCGCGAGCTGCGCCTCCTCGTTGTCCGCGAAGTGGTAGCTGAAGGCGTTGCGGTACTGGGGCCCGCACGCGACGGCGAAGAGGGCGGTGAGCGCGATCGCGAAGCGCGTGTTCGTCCGGAGATTCACTGTCCGTCCTCCGTGTCCTGTTCCTGGGCTTCGGCGCTGTCCGAGCTGACGACCCGCCCGCGCGCGCTGCCGGCGTGACCGGGGATGCGGCGAAGGGTGTCGATGACGATCTGGCGGACCCGGCTCCGGGACGCGCGACCGCGGGTGGGGAAGGTGTCGAGGTAGCGCTGCATGAACACGCGCACCATCGGGCCGGACACCTCGCCCAGCCGGTTGACGATGTCGATCTTCACCTCGTCGGCCACGTCGTTGCGGCGGACCATCTCGGAGTAGCCGGAGAGCATCACCGAGAGCGGCACGTTGCCGAGGTAGCCGTTGAAGCGCTCGATGTGCTGGCGGTTGCCGAGCTTGCCGATCGCGATCGCGGCCTCGACGACGCCGCGGTCGAAGGCGAGGAAGAGGGTGTCGAGCGAGCGGTCGGCGCCGATCTCCCCGAGCGCGCGGGCGGCGGAGGCCCGCACGTTGCGGTCGCTGTCGCGCAGGCCCTGCTCGAGCAGGGCGGGTCGGCGGCGATCGTCGGTGGACGCGATGGCCGCGTACGCGAGCCGGCGGGCCCGCGCGCGGCGGTGATGGGTGAACTCCACGAGCACGTCGATCGCGCTCGGGTGCGCGAGGCCGCCGAGCGCCTGCAGGGCGCGGTCGGTGACCTCGTCGGACCGGCCCGAGCGGAGCAGCGTCGCCAGGTGGGGGACCACGCTCGGGTGATCGATGACGCTGAGCAGGTCGATGGCGGCCCGCACCTCGTCCGCGTCGCGCGACGAGAGCCGACCGGCGATCTCGTCCACGTCACGCACCGTGGGCTGCGGACCGGCCGGCTCGGCCTGGTCGTTTTCGGTAGCCTGTGGGCGCCGGCGACGCTGGGCCTCGGCGTCGCTCGGAGTGAGCGTCGGCGCGAGGAAGGTCAGCACGGTCGCCGCCAGGACGGCGAGCTCGGAGAAGCGAGTCATCGGTGGTTCCAGTCGCGTGAGTCGCTCGCGCTCCGTGGCCCCCATCCCTCGGACGGGCAGCCCAGGAAACCGCTTGCGCGGGCGAAAAGTGCCTGAGTTTGGTCAACAATCAGGCCCGGGGCAACACTGCCACGTCGCGGGGGTGACGACTCGGCGATCGCCGCCGCGGCGTGAGTTCCCTCAGGATGGTGTACGGTTTTCCAGGACGCGGAACGCCGCGTGCTAGACCCGGGGTCCGTGGAGCAGAGCCCGACGTTGACCAACGAGGGAGCCGCGGCCGACGCGCCGCGCCCCGCGAGCCAGCCGTCCCCTGGCGCGCCCTGGCGAGCTCGCCTGCGCGAGGCGCTGCTGCGCCGGAGGCGGCTGCTCATCGCCCTCTGTGTGGCGCTGCTGGGACTCGTCGCGGTCCGCGCGACGTGGTCGGGCGCGAGCGCGGAGAGCCTCGAGCAGGCGCTCGCGGAGGTGGCGCTCAGGAGCGGTGTGCGTGTCGACGTGCCCACGGTGCTGTGGCTGACAGAGGACGACGGGCCGCTCCACATGCGGCCCGCCTTGTTCCTCGCCAGACGCGCGGGGGACGCGAACGATCTCTGGTACGCCGAGGTCCGCCCGGGCGGCGAGGCCACCGCGCTCGACGTCGCGTGGCTCACCAACCTCAGCGAGACCGCGAGCGCGTCCGAGGAGCAGCTGGTCCAGATCGGGCGCCACGTCGCCTACGCCACCCGGGTCGGCGCGCGCTACGACGCGGTGGTGGTGCTCGACCTGGGGGGAGAGCCGGAGTCGCTCACCGCCGACTGGCCGTGGCGGGCGCGCCTCCAGAACCAGGTCACCAACCTCCAGGAGACCGGGCGCACCGAAGGCTTCGGGGTCCGGCGCTACCAGCTCGTCGAGCGCCCCGAGGCGCTGACCCTCTCCGTCGACGAGGGGCGCTTCGTCGCGCAGATGGGCGGCGCGCGCGTCGTGCTCGATCCCGCTCACCGCCGCCCGGCCGAGGGGGAGGCGCTCGTCGAGGCCCAGCCGCAGACGAAGGGCACGCCGGGCACCATCGGCTGGGTCGTCGACACGGTCCGCAACCTCTCGTTCGTGGGCCCCGAGCCGATCGAGTGGCTCGAGAACCGCGTCTTCTCCGCCCGCGACAAGCTCACGCGCGGCTACTACGCCGTCTTCGGCCAGCCCGACGCGGCGGAGACCATGGCCGAGGTGGCCGACGACCTCGCCCGACCCGACACGGTCAGCGAGGAGCGCATGGCCATGCTCACGGTGACCGACCCGGAGCTGGGCTGGCCGCCCGCCGCGCTCGAGCCGGTGATCACCGATCCGCCGATCGAAGGCGAGGGCCGCTGGATCCCGGTCGTCGACGACCCCTTCGTCAACCAGTACCCGAACGCGCCGCCGGCCTTCTATCAGACCTTCCTCCGCACCGATCCCGAGCGGCCCTTCACCCGCGTCTACGTGACGATCTGGGATCCGCGGCAGGTCCAGCTGCGCGTGCAGTCGGGGGTGCGGGAGCCGGAGAGCGCCACGGGCCGACGCGGCACGGGCATGGTCCCGCGCGACGATCGCCTCCGCTACCTCGTCGGCGCGTTCAACGGCGGCTTCCAGGCGCTGCACGGGGAGTTCGGCATGATGGCCGAGGGCCGCGTCTACCTGCCGCCCAAGCCGTGGGCGGCCACCGTCGCCGTCTTCGACGACGGCCGGGTCGGCATGGGCTCCTGGCCCGCGCCCGACTGGCGGGGCCGCTACTACGACGAGCGCCTCGCGAACCGTCAGATCCCCGAGGACATGACCGAGTTCCGGCAGAACCTCACGAGCCTGGTCGAGGACGGGCAGTACAACCCGTGGGAGCGCTGGTACTGGGGCGCGGCCCCGCGCAACGCCGAGGAGCAGACCCTCACCACCCGGAGCGGGCTCTGCCTCACCGAGGAGGGCTTCCTGGCCTATTACTGGAGCCAGGGCGTCGGGCCCGAGGCGCTCGGCGAGGCGATGCTGCGCAACCGCTGCGTCCGCTCGGTGCACCTCGACATGAACAGCGCCCACGCGGGCATGGAGCTGTTCCGTCCCATCCCGCCCGGAGAAGAGGCGCCGCCGCTGACCCGTCGGCCGCGCCGCGACAGCGAGTACGAGGGCACCTTCCCCCGCACCACCGGTCGCTGGCGCCTGCGGGCCCGGCGCGCCGTCCGCTCCATGGGCATGCCGTTCCCGCGCTACTCGGATCGCGACGCGCGCGACTTCTTCTACCTGACCCTCCGCCCCGTGCTGCCGGGCCCGGATCTCGCCGAAGGGCAGGGCGCCTTCGACCCGGAGGGCCTCCCCCACGCCGGCTGGCCGCACGCCTTCGCGCGAGCCTCGGTGGGGTCGGACGACGCGCGCACGTGGATGGTCCGGATCGATCCGCGACGCGCCGTGCCCGCGCCGCTGCGCCGCCCGGACCACACGCGACCGCTCGCGCATCTCACCCAGGCCGCGTCGCTCGCGCGGGTCGACGGCGGGCTCGCGATCTACGGCCGCCGCCACGCGGTGGGCTGGGAGATCGGGATCGGCGCGCCCGAGGAGGGTGACACGGTCATCGTCTCGGGCCCCGCGCTCTCGTCGATGCCGGAGGCCGAGGCGGCGCTCGGGCTCGATCGCGACGGCTTCCTCGTCTACGCGGAGCGCGCCGGCGACCCGATCGGCCTCGGCGCGCGGCTCGCGCTCGCGGGCGTGGAGCAGGCGGTCGCGCTCCCGGTCGAGGCCCGCCTCGCCTTCTCGGTCGACGGCGCCGACGCCGCGGTGGACGGCTTCTCCGAGCGCCGCGTCGAGGCGGGGACCGCGCTCGCCTTCTTCGCCGAGGAGCGCCCCGCGGCCGAGGTGATCTTCGGCGACAACGAGCCCCAGCCCTATCGCGTCTGGGGCTATCTCCAGGACCAGCGCGTGCGCTACTTCATGAACCGCGAGGGCGACGACGGCCCGCGCTTCACGCGCCCCGACGAGTGAGGCTCGTCACACGCTCCCGTACGGCGCCTTTAAGCCGTCGAGCACTTGGCTGGCCGGGGCGAGATCCGGCATGATCTCGGGCGGAAGGGCGTGTAGAACCCAAGGCCGTGGTGGGCCGGGGGGTCTCCGCACGGGTCGTCACCCAGATGTTCCTCGTTCCCCATGCGGTGCAGAGCCGCCCCCGAGTTGACCTGCCATGTGCAGCTTGGGTACAGTGCGCGCGCTTCGGGCCGGGGTGTACGCGCGAGTCGCATCGCACATACAGGGTGCGCGCCCGAAGCTGCAGCGTGCTCGCGATCCAGCTGCAAGGGGATGGGATCTCAGGTGGGGACTCGGATCCGATGACCATCGATCGACACCGACGTCAGGAGCCCGTGCACGCGCAGCGGCGCGTGCGAGCGGGGATCGGTGTGAGCGGACGAGCCCCCCACCTTCGGACCGCGGACCATCGGACCGCACACCATCGGACCGCGCACGGCGCGAGTCAGTCAGCCCAGCGAGGCCACCGGTGAAGAAGCCCATCCCCTTTGGAAAGTACGTCCTGCTCGAGCGGGTCAACGTCGGCGGCATGGCCGAGGTCTTCAAGGCCAAGGCGTTCGGCGTCGAAGGCTTCGAGCGGCTCGTGGCGGTGAAGCGGATCCTCCCCTCGATCGCGGAGGACCAAGAGTTCATCACCATGTTCATCGACGAGGCGAAGATCGCGGTGCAGCTGACGCACGCGAACATCGCGCAGATCTTCGACCTCGGGAAGGTGGGCGACTCGTACTTCATCGCGATGGAGTACGTGCACGGCAAGGACCTGCGCGCGATCTTCGATCGGGCCCGCAAGCGCGGCGAGACCGTGCCGGTCCCGATGGCCTGCTACGACGTGATGAAGGTCTGCGAGGGCCTCGACTACGCGCACAACAAGAAGGACGCGGCGGGGCGCGAGCTCAACCTCGTCCACCGCGACGTCTCCCCGCAGAACATCCTCATCAGCTACGACGGCGAGACGAAGATCATCGACTTCGGCATCGCCAAGGCGGCCGGCAAGGCGGGCAAGACCCAGGCGGGCATCCTCAAGGGCAAGTTCGGCTACATGTCGCCCGAGCAGGTGCGCGGCCTGCCGCTCGACCGGCGCAGCGACATCTTCGCGGTCGGCATCGTGCTCTACGAGCTGCTCACGGGCGAGCGGCTCTTCGTCGGCGAGAGCGACTTCTCCACCCTGGAGAAGGTGCGCAACGTCGAGATCATGCCTCCGTCGACCTATAACCGGCGCATCCCCGAGGAGCTCGAGCAGATCGTGCTCAAGGCCCTCGCGAAGGACGTCGACGACCGCTACCAGACGGCCATGGATCTGCATGACGACTTGCAGTCGTTCATGTACACGAGCGGCAACTTCTTCTCGCGCAAGGATCTCAGCGCGTACATGCGCAAGGCGTTCGCCGAGGAGATCGCCAAGGAGTCCGCGCGCGAAGAAGAGTACCGCCGCATGGAGGCCGAGGCGGCCAAGGACATGGGCGGCAGGGTGAGCGCGGGCGGCATGGGCGGAGGCAGCGGCCTCGACGCCTTCGCCGACCTCGAGCCCGCGCCGGCCAAGGCGGCCAACATCTCCTCGGCCCAGCCCCCGCGTCCGCCGCCCCGCGGCCCGGCCAAGCGCACGATGATGGGCATGGGCGCGGTGCCGCCGCCCCCGCCGCGGACGAGCGGCCCGCCGCCGCCCCCGCCGCCGCGCAACAGCTCCGGCCCGCCCGTGCCGCCGCCGCCGACCTCGACCCCGCCCGTCACCGCGAGCAGCCCCGGCGGCGCCTCGCTCGACATGGACTGGGACGACGAGGAGCTGTCGACCCAGATCTACGACAAGCCCGAGGACGGCTTCCCGGGCTCGCTCCCGGACCTCGAGTCGGAGCCGGCGACCGCGCCCGAGCCGTACCAGGCCTCCGCGCCGTCCGCGCCGGGCCTCTCCGCGCCGAGCATGAACCCGGCGAGCAGCCCGGGCAGCATCCCGGGCGCGCCGAGCCCCTTCGACGATCTCCCGTCCCAGCAGCCCCAGCCGGCCCAGCTCGGCCCCGAGCCGACCGCGGTCACGCGCAACAAGGAGGGCAAGGGAGGCAGCGGCGCCATCATGGCCGTCGTCGGCCTGCTCGCGGTCGTCGCCATGGCGGTGATCGGCGGCGGCGTCTGGTGGTTCTTCCTCCGCGCGCAGCCGGGCACGATCAACCTCACCACCGAGCCGGGCGACGCGGTCGTCTACCTCGACAACGAGGCGGTCACGTCCTCCACCTCCAGCCCGTTCGTGCTCGCGAACGTCGAGCCGGGCGAGCACCTGGTGGAGGTCCGCAAGCACGGCTTCCAGACCTGGGCCACCCGCGTCACCCTCGGGAGCGCGCAGACCCTCGACCTGCCCAACGTGACGCTCCAGCCCGACAGCGGCTCCACGCCCGCGACCGGCGGCGGCACGCCCGCGGTGGCGGATGCGCAGGGGAGCGGCTTCCGCCTCGACACCACGCCGAGCGGCGCGACCGTCTACGTCGACGACAACCAGGTCGGCCAGACCCCCGTCACCGTGACCACGCTGACCCCGGGCACGCACAACGTCCGCGCGGAGCTCACGAACTACGCGCCCTGGACGGGCCAGATCCAGGTCCAGTCCGGCCAGGTCCAGCAGCTCCAGACGGCGGTGCTCACCCTGCGCCAGGTCTCGGTGCGCTTCGAGTCCGAGCCGAGCGGCGCGGACGTCTACCTCGTGCGCGGCAGCGAGCGGCGCCGGGTGGGGGAGACCCCGCTGACCGAAGACGTCGACACCTCCGGCGGCCAGTGGACCGTGCAGGTTCGCCAGGACGGCTACGAGGACTGGGAGGAGCCCTTGGCTCCGCCCAGCGGGCAGTCGAGCCACACCGTGCGCGCGGAGCTCGAGCGCGAGCAGACCGCGCGGGCCCCTCGTCGCGGCGGTCGCGGCGGCGGCGCCGCGCGACGCGGCGGGACCAGCCGTGGCGGCTCCGGCGGAGGCACGGCCACGAGCGTGGGCAGCGGCGGCGGCGGCGGTGGAGGCGGCGGAGCCGCGACCGGCGCGCCCGGCACCCTGCGCGTCAACACCACCCCGTGGTCCGAGGTCTACGTGGATGGCCGGCGCATCGGCAACACCCCGCAGATGAACATCCGCCTGCCCGCGGGCCGGCACACCATCACGCTCGTGAACCCGGACTTCAACATCCGCGAGCGCGTCACGGTGACCATCGCGCCTGGCGGCACCGAGACCCTCATCCGCCGGCTCACCCCCGGCGGCTGACCGCTCTGGCGGGTGCGCCAGTGGGTGCGCCGGTCGCCCATTCGCGTCAGGCTCCGGCCGTGCCCGCGCCTCGGAACACCTCCCCTCGCTCGCGCCGCCCTCGCAGCCTCCGTCGAGGCCGCCGTCAGGCTGGCGTCACGCTCGTGGAGGCGGCCGCCATCGTGTGCGTGGTGGGCATCATCCTCGCGGTGTTCATCCCCACGTTCATCCAGCAGCTCCGCACCAGCAAGACGAGCGAGGCGGCCGAGCACCTCGAGCTCCTGCACCAGCGGGCCGCCGCCTACTTCATGGCCACCCACACCGCGGCGCCTCCGCCCGGCGAGGACGGGGCCGACGAGGAGGAGGCCGACGAGGACGGCGAGGCGCGACCCGCCCGACCCAGCGTCCTCTTGCGCCGCTGCCTGCCGCCGACCGCGGGCCCCACGCCCCGCAACCCGAGCCGCGAGCCCGCGCCGGTCGACTTCGCCTCCGAGGAGACCCCCGGCCACGCCACCTGGGCCGCCCTCGGCTTCCAGCCCGAGATCCCGCTCCGCTACAGCTACTCCTTCGAGCCCACCGCGAGCGGCTGCGGCCTGCGCAGCCCGGCCGGCACCTACCTCCTGACGCTGCGCGCCGAAGGCGACCTCGACGCCGACGGCGAGCGCTCCGTGTTCGAGCGCCGCTCCACCGCGACCGAAGACGGCGAGCTCGAGCCCTTCGGCATCCTCTACGTCCGCGACCGCGCGGAGTAGGACTCAGACGGAGGCCGTGTCCGGGCGCGCGAGCCGGGCCTCGCGGAGCCGCTCCTTCTCGGCCCACGCGCCCTCCGGGTCGCCGAGCACGACCCGCGCGCGCAGGAGCGCGTTCGACGCCGAGGCGGAGCAGGGGAGCAGCGCCACCGCCTCGCGGAGGTGGGCCAGGCTCGCGGCCGCCTCGCCCCCCGCGCGCGCCGCCTCCACGAACGTGGCCAGGCGAGGGCTCGGCGCCGGTTGGTCGGCGAGCGCTGTCAACATGGACTGCGACGCATCCGTCTCGCCGAGCTCGCCGAGCGTCAGCGCGCGCGTGAGCCGCTGATCGTAGGACGCGTCAGCAGGGGGGGGCGGCAGCGGCGGCGTGACGCGCTCCACGATCGTCGAGACGGGGTCGTGCGCGGCCGGGTCCCACAGGAACGCGCGCCGGCGCTGGGACGAGACCCGGACCTCCTCGATCAGGCCCGTGATCGACGGGCGATAGCTCCCGCCGTGATGGAGCGCGTCCACCTGGCCGAGGCCCAGGAGCCGCTCCGACGCGGGCACCCACCCGGCCTCTCCGCCGGGCCAGTCTTCGACGCGGCGGTCGAGTAGGGCGCGCGCCGCGGCCGGGTCGCGGCGCAACATGGAGTGGAAGATCCTCTGGTCGAGGCTGAACCCATGGCCCGGATTCAGGGGCGGCTCGTCCGTGACCCAGGGTGGGCACGCCTCGCCGGAGCGGACCTGGGTCAGCTCGAAGCAGGCTTCGGCGCCGAGGGCCTCGAGCCACGCCGCGAACAGCGCGTCGAGCGCAGTCGTCTGCACGTGCCCGCGCAACGCGAGCCACCACCAGACCTCCACGGTGTGAGCCTGCCCTTGCCATTCCACGACAGCGTCGAAGGGCACCGGCCGCTCTTCGAAGTACGGGCGGCGGGAGAGCTCCAGCCTCTGGAGGATCTCGCGGCGAGAGTGGAGGGGCCGGGGGCGGTGTGGGCCTCGGCGGAACGGCACCGCCCACTCGGCGAAGACATCGAACCAGCCCCAGCGACGCGAGCGCTCCGGGAGCTCAGACAGGCAGCGGGAGAGCACATCGTCGATGTGGGCAGAGAACCGAGACGCGGTCTTCCTGGCCTCGAACAGCGCATACAGCAGCAGGGTATGGTCCGCGGGGATGGCCTGCTGCTCCAACAGGCTGGCAGCGCGGATGTCGAGTAGCCGCCGGGTCTGCTGAGGCTTTGCATCGACCATCTGGTCGAGCAGACGATTGCCCAGGGTGTCGCAAAGCTCGAAGCAGTCCTCCAACTCGAGGTGCTCGACGAGCAGCGCGCCAATCGCAGACGCATACTCACGGTCGTTCAGAGCCGCGTCCACCCACTCCGAAACCGTGAGTTCGGTTCCGCGAGAGCGAAGTCTGCGGCTGAGCACCGGTGCTTGCATGGGCTACGGGGGTGTTGGTCCGCGAAGTGGATGCGAGCTTGAGTCGAGCCTGACTTCTGGGCGGTGGGTTGCCCCACGTCGTCTTTGCAGTTCGGCTGGCGAGGAACAAGGGCTCGAGCGTCGCTTCGGCGCGGGGCATGTGCCCCGGTGTTCAGCGTCTTGCGTAGGATCCGACGTAGCTCCTGGATCTCCGCGCGGAGTAGGGCTCAGACGGAGGCCGTGTCCGGGCTCGCGAGCCGGGCCTCGCGGAGCCGCTCCTTCTCGGCCCACGCGCCCTCCGGGTCGCCGAGCACGACCCGCGCGCGCAGGAGCGCGTTCGACGCCGCGGCGGAGCAGGGGAGCAGCGCCACCGCTTCGCGGAGGTGGGCCAGGCTCGCGGCGACCTCGTCGCCCGCGCGCGCCGCCTCCACGAACGTGGCCAGGCGAGGGCTCGGCGCCGGTTGGTCGGCGAGCGCCGTCAACATGGACTGCGACGCATCCGTCTCGCCGAGCTCGCCGAGCGTCAGCGCGCGCGTGAGGCGCTGATCGTAGGACGCGTCAGCAGGGAGGGGCGGCAGCGGCGGCGTGACGCGCTCCACGATCGTCGAGACGGGGTCGTGCGCGGCCGGGTCCCACAGGAACGCGCGCCGGCGCTGGGACGAGACCCGGACCTCCTCGATCAGGCTCGTGATCGACGGGCGATAGCTCCCGCCGTGATGGAGCGCGTCCACCTGGCCGAGGCCCAGGAGCCGCTCCGACGCTGGCACCCAGCTGGTCTCCCCCGCCGGCCAGGAAGCCAGAGCAGACTCCAGGAGAGCGGCGGCCGCAGCGGCTTCCCGACGGACCAGGGAACGGAAGATGCGCGGGCCAAGGCAATAGCCGAAGCCGGGGCTCGCGGGTCGCTCTGTCGTGACCCAGGACGGGCAGCTGTGGCTAGAAGCCACGAACGTCAGCGAGAACAGCGCTTCGCCTCCGATCACCTCCAGCCAGACCCCGAAGAGCTCGTCGAGGTCTCTGGACGCGACGTACCCGCGGAGAGCGAGCCACCACCAGGCCTCCAACGACCGAGTCTCTCCTCGCCAGGTAGTCGGCGCGTCGAAGATGGTCGGGCGTTCACTCTGGTAGGGATTCGGATGCGGCCTGACTCGGTGCAAGATCTCTGCGCGAGTCAGACCGCGCAACGAAAATGCTGATGAGCGCTCGTGTCGAAACGGCACCGCCATCTCACAGGCGATCTCGAGCCACGGCCAATCCTTCAAGTCGTCCGGAAGGCCCGAACAGAGAACCGAAAACATCTCATCGACATGGTGAGAGAACTTGAGGCCTCGCTTTGTGGCTTCGAAAATGGCGGGTCTCAGTACGCGGCTGATGTCGTCAAGCCAATGGACGTCTTCGTTCAGCCAGTCCCTTGCCGCCTGGTCCAGGAGTTGCCGCGTCTGGTCGGGTTGCGCATCGATCATTCGATCCAGGAGATTCGTCGAGAGACTGGCGGACGAAGCGCGGCTCATCAGAGCCGGCAGCGACAAGACCCTACAGAGATTGAAACACGAGACCAACTCCAGCGACTCCACGAATGCGTCACACACGGCAACGAGCTGTTTGGGATCTCGGAGTGCCAGGTTGAAGACGTCCTCCACCGTCGCAGCGGAGTTCGCGTAGACGATCGGATAATCGAACTCAGGGGGGCGCATGGGCACGTAAGCGAGCCCACGCTTCACTCCCTGCTTTCTCCTCCCAAACCGACGCACCATACCTCGCGATTGACGACTAAGGTTGCCTGCTACGGTGGGCCGATGCCGACGGGCACTTCGTCATATTCGCCGCTCCACTCGTGGTTCTCGTGGCAGCTTCTCTTGTCGCCAGGAGCATTGGCAGGAGCGCAGTGCGTTTGGTCGAGATGTCGCACGGACGAGCCTGCGAGTCAACGCTCCCGTTGCGTAATGCAGGCAACGCCCGTGTATGGGGTTCATGTGTCTGCGACCGGTTCTGCCCTCGACTGCCCACGGGCTGCCACGGGGCGAGCATTGTCAGCGTGGGGCGGGTAGGCGGAGGCGCCGGAGGACGGCGCGGTTGTGCTCGGCGTCGGGGGCCTCGGTGAGCAGGAAGGAGAGGGCGCGCTCGCAGTCGACGCGGCCGGGCCAGACGTCGAGGCAGCGGACGAGGTGGCGGACGGCGCGCTCGGGGTCGGGGGCGCTCATCGCGTTGACGGCGAGCAGATGATAGGGAGCCTCCTCTTGGCGGCCTCGGTGAAGTGCGATGCCGCTCTCGGCCACGGCCGCGGCCTCCTCGCGTCGGCCCTCCGCGAGGAGCGCGCGGCCGAGGATGATGCGGTAGCGGTGCTCGCCCGGGTCGAGCTCGACCGCGCGCGCCAGCGGCGGGATCGCCGCCGCCGCGTCGCGCTCGTCCCAGAGGGTCAGCCCCCAGAAGCCGTGCGCCATCGGCTGCTCGGGGCGGGCGGCGATGGCGTCTCCGTAGAGAGAGGCGCTGTCGCGGAAGCTCGCGGTGTAGAGCCACGCCAGCCCGCCGAGCGCGAGCAGGTGCGCGCCGGCAAGGGGGATCACGAGCGCGCGCCGGGACGGGCCCAGCTTGGCCGCCAGCTCGGCGAGGGCCCAGGCGAGCCCGGCCACGGGCAGGTACAGATAGCGACCGAAGCCCGGCCAGAGCGCGGTGGTGATGATCGCGACCGGGACCAGCGGCGGGAGGAACCAGAGGAGGCTCCACGCCGCGAGCGGGGCACGCGCGCGGGCGCGCCAGGCGAGGGCACAGACGGCGAGCACGACGACGGCCGCGAGCCCGATCTGCCACGGCGCGAGGTCTGCGTACTCGTCGCGGAGGCTGCGGAGATACGGGATGGAGGGCGCGATCGCCTGGCGGAGCGCGTCGAAGAGGAGCCAGGGCAGGTTCCGGCCCGCCTCGAACAACATGTCGGCGTCGCGGTGGGTGCGCATCCCCCCGAGCACCCAGCTGCGCGCGCCGAGGTAGAGCGCGGCGGGGAGCGCGAGGCACGCGAGCCGCGGGGCCAGGCGATCGCGCAGCGGCGAGGCGTCCCCGCGGGCCGCGGGCATGACGAGGATGGCCGGCAGCGCCAGGAGCAGCGTCTCCTTCGCGAAGAGGCCGAGCGCCAGGGACAGGCCGGCGGGGACGAGCAGGCGCCGGTCTCCCCGCCGCTCCGCGAGCAGGACGAGCGCCATGGCGCCGAGGCCGAAGAGGAGCGCGAGCGGATCGCTCCGCCCGTTGATCCAGACGTGCGCCTCCACGCCCCAGGGGTGCAGCGCGAAGACGGCGGCGCCGTAGAACGCCGGCCACGGGGCGCCGAGCCAGAGCCGCGCGAGCGCGAACACCAAGAGCACGCATCCCAGGTGCAGCAGCAGGCTCGTCAGGTGGAACGCCCACGGGTCGCGACCGGAGAGCTGCGCGTCGAGCGCGAAGCTCGTGATGGGGAGCGGGCGGTAGGTGTCGACGGGTTGCAGGCCCGGGTCCACCCGCGAGGCGACCAGCGTGTGATGGGTCCACGCCTCGAGGATCCGACCTGGATCGTGCACGAGCGCGCCGTCGCGGATCACGTCCTCGTCGTCGAACACCCAGTCGTTCTCGAACCGATGCCCGAACGCGAGCGCGACGAGGAGGGCGAGCGCGAGCGGGAGCCAGGGCTCGAGCGACCTCATGGAGTGGGCGCGGCCAGGGCCTGCGGGAAGCCCTCTCGGATCGGGGTGTCGACGTCGACGGGGGGACGTTCGCCCACGAAGAGGAAGAGCGTCGACTCGATGTAGGGGAAGCTGTTCCGTCGGCGCTCCTCGAGATCCCGCATGGCCGCCACGAAGGCGTCGGCGGCCGCCTGCTCCCGGAGGCTCGCGATCCGCTCGGCGATCTGCCGCCGCAGATCGGGGTCGTCGACGCTCAGATACATCTCCTCCAGGTGGCGCGCGGCGAGCTCCGTCCGGCCGAGGTGGTCGAGGATGGAAGCGTTGGCGAGCGTCATCCAGGGGGGCGCGGCGCCGAGGCGGGACGCTCGGAGCAGGTGCGGCATGCCGCGGGCGCGGGCGTCGTCGCGCGCGGCCTCGTCCTGGAGGAGCGGCGGGAGCTCGAACGCGAGGACCGCTCCGAGGTCCCACGCGAGATCGCCGTCGTCGGGGAACAGCTCCACCCCGCGCTCCATGATCTCCGCCGCGCGCTCGGCGTCGGAGGCGTCGACCGCGGTGGGCCGATAGAGCCCCGCCATGCCCACCCAGCCGTAGACGGCGCGGAATCGTGGGTCGAGCGTGAGCATCGCGTCGGCGTACTCGAAGACGTGCTCGACGGATCCGTCGTGGAGGAACTCCTCGCCGAAGTAGATCAAGGCCCGCATCCAGATGAGATCCGCGCTCGCCTCGTCGTAGCCGAGCGAGAAGAAGCGGATCGTCTCGTCGGGTGGCAGGTAATAGACCGCCTCGTAGCTCTGCGCGGCGTCGAAGCCTGCGTGCGCGCGGGCGCGCAACGCCTCGGTGGCGGCGACCAGCGCGAGCATCGCGGCGCCCAATGAGACGAACGTGGTCCGGCGGCTCACGGCGGCGATGATAGGGGAGTCGGTGGGAGGACGGAAACCAAGACGCCCCCGCCCGGGTGGGCGGAGGCGCTCGGAAGAAGCACGATTCAGAGAGCGGCGAAGCTCACTCGAGCTCGTCCTGGCGGTAGATGCCCGGCGTGCGCACGAGCACGTTCTGGGTGCTCGAGCCGACCGCGATCTCGAAGAGGCTGGTCGCCATGTCGCCGTCGAGGTCGCCCTCCGCGCGGAACGTGTAGACGTTCGTGCTGCTCGCCATCCCGTCACAGAGGCCGGAGGAGCCGACGATGCTGTACTGATAGTAGATGGGGTCGGCGATCGAGAAGCCGAGGTCCTGGAAGGACTGGGCCTCCATGTCCCAGTCGAGGAGGCTCTTGCCCTGGCCGGGCGCAGCCGTCGTCTGGGCCGGCGGGACGGTGCACGCGGTCGCGGCGAGGGTGGTCCCGCCCATGACGTTGACCGCGCGGTCACCCCACTGCTCGGTGCTGTAGTAGCCCGACGCGAGGGTGTAGAGGTTCTTCAGGTTGGCCGCGGCCTCCGAGGTCTTCGAGCGGCGCATGTAGCCGATGAAAGCGGGGATGGCGATGGCGGCCAGGATGCCGATGATGGCGACGACGATCATCAGCTCGATGAGCGTGAAGCCTTCCTTCTTCTTGAGCAGCTTGTGCATGATTCTCCGATGCTCCTGTGGGTGCGTGGCCAACCAGTACGGCCGTTCCGCAGAGTTCTGTTGGAGTCCCTCAGTGCAGGGACGGTGCCAGTGCAATCGTCCGCGATTCCGGCCGTCTTGAAGGTCAGGGTGACGAAGATCGTCGCCCAACCAAGGCTGGGGTGACGATTTCTGTCACCCGCCGCCCGTCACTCCCAGCCCTGGGCGAGCTGGTTCATCGAGTCGTCGGCGACGAAGATGTGGTCATCTGCCGAATAGGTCTCGAAGATCACGTTGTCGCCGTCCCCGTCGAGGTCGGCGCGAGCCTGGGCGTACCACCAGAAGTCGCTGCCATCGTAGCCAGCGATGCCCGGGTTGGTGCCCGGCGGGCCCGCGAGCGTGCGGTACTGGAAGCGGACCGGCCCGTCCGGAGCGGCGCCGAGCGCGGCCCAGCCCGCCGCGTTTCCGTCGAAGACGACCTTGTCGCCGCCCATGGGCAGGGTCACCGGGTTCCAGGCCGGCACGTTGCAGTACTGCCCGAACTCGGCCCGGTAGGCCTCCTGACGCTGCTTGATCTCGCCCAGGAAGACCACCGCCTCTGCTGTGCGCGATCGCTGCAGGTAGCTCTGGAAGCTCGGGATGGCGACGGCGGCGAGGATGCCGATGATGACCACGACGATCATCAGCTCGATGAGCGTGTAGCCCTCGCGGGCGCGGCGGAGGGGGCGAGTGTGCGGCACGGTGAAGAGAGTATATGCAAGGCGGAGGCCCTGCCAGAGAACGGCCGCAGCCACGCGGCAGGGTGACCAGGCACGTCAGTCGCCGTCGCCGAGGCCGTACTTCTGGAGGCGATAGCGGAACGAGCGGAAGGTGAGCCCGAGCAGCTTCGCCGCCTCGGTGCGCACGCCGTCGGCCTTCTCCAGCGCCTCGAGGATCAGCTCGCTCTCGACCGAGCCGAGGTAGCCGTCGAGATCGAACCCCGGGCTCACCTGGGGCCGCGCCGGCGCCGCGCCGACATCGGAGCTGCGCTCCACGGGCAGGTCATCGAGCACGACCTCGGGCTCTCGCCCCAGCGTGACCGCGCGCTCGATGACGTTCTCCAGCTCGCGCACGTTCCCCGGGTAGGGCTGTCGCACCAACCAGTGGGCGGCCTCCGCGGCCAGCTCGAGCTTCTTGCCCGCGAGCGCGGCGTGCTTGCGCAACAGGTGCTCGGCGAGCATCGGGATGTCCTCGGGCCGCTCGCGGAGCGGCGGCAAGTGCAGCCGGATCACGTTCAGCCGATAGAAGAGATCCGGGCGGAAGCCGCCGCTCGCGACGTCCTCCTCGAGGTCTCGATTCGTCGCGGCCAGCACTCGGACGTCGACCTCGACCTCGCGCCGCCCGCCCACCGGGCGCACGCGTCGCTCCTGCAGGAAGCGCAGGAGCTTGACCTGGAGGTTGGGGGGCAGCTCCCCGACCTCGTCGAGGAAGAGGGTCCCGCCGTCGGCCTCACGCACGATCCCCTGGTTCTGCTGGGTGGCGCCGGTGAACGCGCCCTTCTCGTGTCCGAAGAGCTCGGACTCCATGAGCGCTTCGGGCAGAGCGCCGCAGTTGACGACGATGAACGGGCGCTCGGCGCGGTCGCCGCGATCGTGGATCGCGCGGGCCACCATCTCCTTGCCGGTGCCGCTCTCGCCCGTGATGAGCACGCTGGTCTTCGCGTCCGCCACGCGCTCGACCATGTCCATCACCTTGCGCATCGCCGCACTCTTGCCGACGAGCCGCCCCGACGTGAACGCGCCATCGAGCGTGGCCCGGAGCGCCTTGTTCTCTCCGACGATCTGCCGCTTCTCGAGCGCCTTCTCGAGCAGCGCGAGCAGCTCGTGGTTGCGGAACGGCTTCTGGACGAAGTCGTACGCGCCGCGGCGCATCGCCTCGACCGCCTGCTCGGTGCCGCCGTACGCGGTGATCATCAGGACCTGCGTCGTGTCGTCCCGCTCGCGCGCCGCGCTCAGCACCTCCATGCCGCTCCCGTCGGGGAGCGCGAGATCCGTCACGACCGCCGCGTAGGGGTCGTCGGCCTCGAGGCGCGCCAGGGCCGCGGTGCGAGTCTCCGCGGTGGTCACGTCGTAGCCGGAGCGCCGCAGCAGCACGCTGAGCATCTCTCGGAGGGCCGCTTCGTCGTCGCATACGAGGATCCGGGCCGGCATCGGTGGCGCAGACTACCATGTGACTCCGCGCGAGCCTTTGACCGGTGATGGGGTCTTCGTCGATGCTCGCGCCGCATGCCTCCCCAGAAACGCGCCTCGCTCCACGCAGCGCTGCTGCTCTCGGGCTTCGCCGCGCTGGTCTACGAGCTGAGCTGGACGCGCATGCTGCAGCGCGTGTTCGGCGTCGGCGATCTCGCGGTCGCCACCGTGCTCGCCGCGTTCTTCGGCGGGCTCGGGCTCGGGAGCTGGCTCGCGTCGCGGTACGCCGAGCGGGTCACGCGACCCGCCCGCGCCTACGCGGCGCTCGAGCTGGCCATCGCGGCCTTCGCGTTCGTCTCGCCGTTCCTCGTGCCGTGGGTCGGGCACGCCTACACCGCCGTCGGCCAGGACGCCTCGGGGGAGCTGCTCTCGGCGTGGCGGCTCGGCGTGGCGCTGCTCCTGCTCCTGCCTCCCACCGTGCTGATGGGCGCGACCCTGCCCATCCTCGCGAAGGTCGTGTCCGAGGGCGCGTGGGCGAAGGAGGTCACGGGGCTCTACGTGACGAACACGCTGGGCGCGGTCCTCGGCGCCGGCGCGGCGGGGCTCTGGCTCCTGCCCCGCGTGGGCGGGCGGATCTCGACCTGGATCGCCGCGGGGGCGAGCCTCGCGGCCGCGGCGCTCGTCGTCGCCATGTTTCGTGGGACGTCGACCGCCCCGCGGGACACGGGCGCGGCGGAGGCTGCGCCCGACGCCGGAGGAGGCACCGCGGGGATCGCGTTCGCCGCCTCGCTCGCCGCGGGCACCGGCCTCGCTTCGCTCGCGGGCGAGGTGCTCTGGACCCGGCTGCTGCGAACCGTGCTGCACGCCACCACGCAGGCGTTCGCGGCCATGCTGGTCTGCTACCTGCTGGGCATCGCGCTCGGGGGCCTGCTGGCGCGGCGCCTGGCGCGCTCGAAGGCCGGCGCCGCCACCGCGCTCGCGGGCACGCAGCTCCTCGCGGGCATCATGACGGTCGGCGCGATGGCGTTCCTGCCGCACCTCGTCCGCGTGGTGCCGCTCCTTCGAGGCCAGCCGAGCTTCGTGCCGCACGAGCCGAGCGTGATCCTGGCCGTGGCCGCGGCGCTGCTCCTGCCGCTCGCGCTCGTGCTCGGCACGGGCCTGCCGCTCGCGTGGAAGCTCGCCGAGAGTGACGACGCGGGCGCCGCGCGCGGGACGGGCGCGCTCCTCGCCGCCAACACGCTCGGCGGCCTGGTCGGCTCGCTCCTCGCGGGCTTCGCGCTCGTGCCGCTGGTGGGGATCGAGGCGTCGCTCTTCGTGGTCGTCTTCATCCACATGCTGGTGGCCGGCCTGGCCGCGCGCCGGGCGGCGAAGGAGCGCTCTCCCGTCACGCGCGCGCTCGTCACGACCGGGCCGCTCATCGTCGCGGTGCTCCTCATCTCGACCCAGCCCACCGTCGACCTGCCCTACCTCCTGCGGGCCAACGAGAACGGGCTCGCGGCGCTCGTGCAGGGGCCGGGCGAGGCTTGGCGCGAGCCCATCGTGTTCCTGCGCGAGGGCCGGAGCGCGACGGTCACGGTCGAGCGTCGGCCGACGGGCCTGCGGCTCTACAATGACGGCCGCCCGGAGTCGGGCTTCGGGAGCTCCGAGCCGGGCTTCGGCCCCGAGCTGGCGCTGCTCGGCGGGATGCCGACGCTGTTCGGCGCCGCGCAGGGGCGCGCGATGGTGATCGGCCTCGGGGCCGGCCACACCACCAGCCTGCTGCTCGCGGGCGGCTTCGAGCGCGTGGACGTGGTGGAGCTCGAGGCGGGCATCGTCGAGGCCGCCCGCCTGATGCACGAGGCCCGCGAGACGCCGTTCCCGCTCGACGATCCGCGCGCGCGCCTCGTCATCGACGACGCCCGCAACCGGCTCGCGCTCGCCGACGCGGGCACCTACGACGCGGTCGTCAGTCAGCCGTCCCACCCTTGGCTGGCCGGCTCGAGCGCGCTCTACACCCGGGAGTTCTTCGAGGAGGTCGATCGGGCGCTGAGCGACGGCGGGGTCTTCTCGCTCTGGGTGAACCTCTTCCGCATCCGACCTCGGCACGTGCAGGCCGTGGTGCGAACCCTGACCGAGGTCTTCCCGCACGTGCAGGGCTTCATCACCGAGCAGTCGAGCTTGCTGCTGTGCGCGACCAAGCACCCCGCCGAGTGGGGCGACGGGCTGGACGCCGCGATCGCGCGGCTGGAGCGCTACCTCGGCCCACAGCAGATCGCCGACCGCGCCGCCCTCGCGCGCCACCTCGAGCTGGACGGAGCGGCCGCGCGGGCCCTGGGGGCGGGCGGCGAGGTCATCGTGGACGACCGGCCGATGCTGGAATTCGAGCTCGCGCGCACGCCGCCCGGCACCGCGGTGGTGCCCCCCATGCTCGACCGGCTGGTCCGGCAGGCGCCCTGGTGGTCGGAGCCCTTCGCCGAGCGCTGGTCGGGCGGCGACCGCAGCGCCGCCTTCCTCGGCCGGGTGAGCGCGGTGGAGGCGAGGCCGTTGGCCCTCGAGCGCGTCGCGGACTCGCTGCCGCACGCGGGATTGTCGGACGCCGGGCGACGGCTGGTCAGCGGCGCCATCGCCGAGGCGCGCGGGGACGTGCGCGGAGCGCTCGAGGCCTACGACGCGGCGGCCGATCCGCGCGCCGCCTCCCGCGCGGACAGGCTCCGCCTCGCCGAGGACATGCCGCGTCGCGCGCTGCGGGTCGCGGCCTCGCGCTCGACCGACCCCGAGCTGGCCGCGCCGCTCCTCCGGGCCGCCCTGCGCGTCGATGCGCCGTGGGCCTACGCGATCGCCATCGAGGTGGCGGAGCGGGTGGCGCGACCCGAGGAGCAGGCGCTCCGCCAGCTCGTGTCGCTGCACGCGGCCGAGCCCTGCCGGCCCTGGCGCGTCGCGCGGCCGGGGGTCGAGGGGCTCGCTCGGGGGGTCGGGGAGGTGGCGTTCGTGGCCCGCGTCTGCGCCGACGCCGAGGGGGACCGCGAGGCCGCCATCCGGCTCTCCACGCTCTCGGTCCGGGCCCGTCGCGCCGCGGCCGAGGCGGCGTGGGAGGCCGGCGAGCGTTGCCGGGCCGGCGGCAACGGGGGCTGCGCGCTCATGAACCTGCGGCGCGCGCTGCGGACCTACCCGAGCCACAGCCGCGCCGCGGCCTCGCTCGCGACCCTGCTCGTCGCGTCCGGGCGTCGCGACGACGCGCGCGCCGTGCTCCTCGAGACCCTCGAGGCCACCGAGGGCATCGACACCTCGCGCCAACGCCTCGCCGCCGCCGCGGCGCAGCTGGGCATCGAGCTGCCCGGGCTGAGCGCGCCCGTCACGGAGTCGCCGACGTCGATCGCGCCTTCGAGCCAGGACTGAGGGCTCAGAACCCCGTGCGGCTGCCGGGGCCGCCGTCGCGGGGGCCGCGCACGGCGAGGCCGAAGACCGGCTCGTAGACGACGTAGTGCACGGTGCCGTCCTTCGCCTCGGCCTCGAGGTAGCTGTCCTGCAGGGACAGGCGCACGATCTCGGTGAGCACCGTGGTGCCGCCGGTCGCGCCGAGGTAGACGGAAGCGCGGTGCTCGCCTTCGGCCAGATACTCCCCGTCCTTCTTGTCGAGGCCCGAGGTCTTTTCGAGGATGTCGGCGAGAAGCTTGCGGTCCATCGGGCGCATCCTGGAGCGGCCCGCCGCGGGGGTCAAGCGTGGGCGACGCGGCTCGCGCTGACGCTGCTCCTGGGCTGCCTCGCGGGCTCGCTGGTGGGCTGCGGCGGGCCGATGGCCGACGGCCGGCGCGCCATGGTGCGCGGCGACTTCGAGGGCGCGGCGCGGGCGTTCGGACGCGCCACCGAGGAGACGCCGGACGATCCCCGCGCCTGGCTCGCGCTCGGCCGCGCGGAGATGAACGCGGAGCGCTACGCCCGCGCCCGCGACGCCTTCACCCGGCTCGCGACCCTGCGCCCGCGGGCGGCGCTGCCGCGCGTGCTGATCGGCAACTGCTGGGAGCTGCAGCGTCGCTACGACGAGGCGCTCATCGCCTATCGCCACGCGGTGGAGGTCGCCCCGCGCTCGGCCTACGCGCACCGGGTGCTGGGCACGCGGCTGCTGCGCTGGGGCGAGCCGGTGCTCGCGCTCGCGTCGCTCGAGCGCGCGGTGGAGCTGGCCCCCGATCACGCCGAGACCTGGAACGCGCTCGGCCTCGCCCGCTACCACGCCGAAGATCGCCGGGGCGCGGAGCGGTCGTTCCGCGCCGGCCTCGAGCGGCACCCGGATCACGTGGGCCTCTCGCTCGGGCTGGCCGCCCTGCTCATCAACGAGGGCCGGCACGCGGACGCGCTCGCCCTCTACGATCGCGTGCTCCGGCGCGCGCCGACCTTCGCGCCGGCCCACGTGGGGCGCGGCATCCTGCTGCACGAGCTCGGCCGCCAGGACGAGGCGGAGGCGGCCTTCGCGCGGGCGGTGGAGGTGGCGCGGAGGCCGGCGCGCTTCCAGCGGCGGCTCGAGCAGTACCGAGCGCTCCGCCGCGGCGATTGACCTGGGGGGCGCGCCCTCTCTACGCTCTGTCCCGTGACGCGCTTCGCGGGGTTCGGGATCGTGTTCGGGGTGGTGGCCGCGCTGCTGCTCGGGCTCGTGAGCGACGCCGACGCGCAGCGCCGGAGGCGGCGTCGTCAGCCGGAGCCGCCCGCCAACGGCACGCTCGTCGTGCAGTCCCAGGTCGACGGCGCCGAGGTGCTGGTCGACGAGGCGACGGTGGGCTTCACCCCGCTCGACCCGCTCGAGCTCCCGCCGGGCGAGCACACCGTGCGCGTGCGCCGCCCTGGCTACACCGAGTTCGACGACGTGGTGGAGATCGCCCCCGGCGGCGAGGCGGTGGTGCCGGTCGAGCTGATCGCGCTCGCGATGGTGGTGACGGTGCGCTCGACCCCCGACGAGTCGCGCGTGTTCGTCGACGGGACGTTCCGCGGCAACACCCCGATCGAGCTCGAGCTGATCGAGGGCGAGCACGAGCTTCGCGTCGCGGCCCCGCGCTTCCGCGAGCACACCCGCACGATCACCGCCATCCCGGGCGAGCTGGAGCTGGTGGACGTGACCCTCGAGGCGGTCCCCGACGAGCTCCTGAACCCGCGCGCGCCGGAGTGGTACGAGGAGCCGGTGACCTGGATCGCGATCGGCGGCGGCGCGGCGGCCCTCGCGGTCATCATCGTGATCGTCGCGGTGGTGACCCAGCAGCCCGGCCCGCCGCTCCAGGACTTCTGCGGCGACAACGACGAGATGTGCGACCTCGTCGTCCGGCCTGCCTGGGAGTTCTAGCGGACCTTGATGATGCCGCGCGGCTCGGCTACCTCCGCGCCATGGGCGAACAGGCGAAGCGAGAGATCGAGCTGGGCGGCGGCGTGGGCGTGAAGACGGAGCGCCGCGGGGCGATCGCGGTCTGGACCATCGACCGGCCGGAGCGGATGAACGCGCTGTCCCGCGCGGTGGTGCGGGAGCTGGGGCGGCTGGCGCGCGAGGCGGCGGCGGACCGGACGCTGCGGGCCGTGGTGCTGACCGGCGCGGGTGACAAGGCCTTCTGCGCGGGGGCGGACCTCAAGGAGCGCCGCGGGATGGACGAGGACGACGTCCGCGACTTCCTGCCGCTCTATCGCGCGAGCTTCGGGGAGATCGATCGGCTGCCGGTCCCCGTGATCGCGGCGCTGAACGGGGTGGCGTACGGCGGCGGGCTCGAGCTGGCGCTCGCCTGCGACTTCCGGGTGATGGCGGCCATTGCGAAGATCGGGCTGACCGAGACCTCGCTCGGCATCATCCCGGGCGCGGGCGGGACCCAGCGGCTCACCCGGATCGTCGGCGAGGCCAAGGCCAAGGAGCTGATCGTGTTCGCGCGGCGCCTCGAGGCCGACGAGGCGCTCGCCATCGGGCTCGTGACCCGGGTCGCGGCCGAGGGCCAGAGCGCGCTCGAGGCGGCGCTGGAGCTGGCCGCGCCCCTCGAGCACGCGGCGCCCATCGCGATCGGGGCCGCGCTCGACGCGATCGACGGCGCGTTCGATCTGCCCCTCGAGGCGGGCCTGTCGCTCGAGCAGCGCTGCTACGAGCGGACCCTCGCCTCGAAGGACCGCGTCGAGGCCATCACCGCGTTCGCCGAGAAGCGCAAGCCGGTCTTCCGCGGCGAGTGAGTCGCGAGCTACTCGCGCGCGGCGCGGCGCCGGGCCCGCTCGAGCAGCGCGGGCGCCGACGGCGGGCCGCTCATGCGCGAGACGTAGTAGTCGGAGAGCCACGCCTGGCCGCGCGCGAGCTGCACGCTCGCGGCGCGCTCGAGGCGGGTGTCGTCCACCGGGTCGAGCCGCAGCGAATAGTCGAGGGCCATCATCACCGCGCGCCGGTAGCCGAGCCCGCCCAGCTCCCCCGCGAACCCGCGCAGGGCGTCGGCGTCGGTGAGGGTGGCGCCGAAGCGCGCGGCGAGCGACTCGGCGCGGCTCGGGGTGAGCGACTCCTCCCGCTCGTCGATCTGGGCGATGACGTAGAACATCGAGGCGTGCGCGACCGCGAGGTTCTGCCGCGCGATCGCTCGCTCGTAGGCCCGGAGCGCCCCGTCCGCGTCCCCCGCGTCGCGCCGCGCGTGCCCCAGCTGGAGCCACGCGTAGAAGGACGCCGGCTGGGTGCTCGCCGCGTGCCCGAAGAGGGTCGCGCGATCGCTCCAGACCGACGCGTACTGGGCGGTGCGCAGCCCGAGCAGCCCCGCCAGGGCGGCGACCGCGAGCGCGGGCCAGCGCCGGGGCGCGCGGGCGGCGAAGCGATCCATCAGCGCGCCGACGAAGAACGCGAGCGGCACGAGGGGCAGAGACAGGTAGCGGTCTTGCCACTGGAAGTAGACGGGCAGCGCGTTCGAGACCGGCGCCCAGAGCGCGAGGAACGACACCAGCGCGAAGGCGAGCGCGCCGCGCCTCTCGCGCAGCGCATAGCCGAGGCCGACCGCGACGGCGAGCGGGCCCGCGAGCACCGCGAGCGCGCCGAAGCCCTCGCCCCGGTCGATGGGGTAGAGCGGCGAGAGCGCGCTCGGCCAGAGCGCGGTCGAGAGGTGATGGGTGAGGCTGGCCCCGATCAGCGCGAGCCGCCCCGCGAGGTCGCGCTCCTGCCCGCGCAGCATCTCCGCGTCCGACCAGATGCCCACCGTCACCGCGCCCAGGCTCAGCGCGAAGAGCAGCGCCGGGAGCTGCGCGACGATGGCGCCGCGGAGGGGCCGCCGCTTCAGCCACACGTCCGCGGCCAGCATCACGAGCGGCAGCGGCAGCGCGGTGGTCTTCGAAAGGCACGCCGCCGCGTAGGCGATGAGGGCGAGCCACGCGCGGCGATCCCAGGGGCGCTCCCGCTTCGCGTTCGCGAGCAGGGCCAGGGCCGAGAAGCCGAGCGCGAGCACGTCCTTGCGCCCCGTCGCCCAGGTCACCGCCTCGACCTGCACGGGGTGGAGGCCGACGATCAGGGTGGCCGCGAGCCCCCCGAGCATGCCGAGCCCGAGCGCCCAGCACGCCTCGAGCAGCGCCCAGAGCGCGAGCACCCAGAGGAGCAGGCTCGTCAGGTGGATGGCGGGCCCATCGAGCCCGAACCAGGGCACGTCCAGCCAGTAGGAGAGCAGGTGCAGCGGGTGGTAGGCCTGGAAGTGCGGCGCGCTCCAGATGGTCGCGAGGTGCTCGCCCGAGATGGACTGCACGAGCGGGTTGTCGGTCAGGAAGCGGTCGTCGTCCCAGCCGTCGAGGAGCGGGTGGAGCGAGGCGCGCCCGAAGGCGAGCGCGACGGCGAGCGCGACGGCGGCCCGCGCGACCCAGCGATGGGCGCGGCTCGGCGGGGGCGCCACCAGCGGGCCTGCCACCGGAGGCGCGGCCGCCCGTGACGACGCGGCCGCCCGTGACGACGCGGCCGCCCCTGACGACGCGGCCGCGGGCTCCTTCCGCTTGGCCGCCTTCTTCTTTCTCTGCGCCTTCTTCGCCATCGACGAGCGGGGCGCGGTCAGAGGCCGCCCTGGCCGCGCACGTACTGGAGGAAGTCGCGCACGTCGCGGTGCAGCCGGACCTCGGTCTCTCGCGCGCCCGGGGCGCCGCTCTGCACGTGCTCGCGCTCGTTGACGAACTCGTAGACGCTGTGCTCGAGCAAGAGGACCTGCGCGCCCGCGGCTTCGCCCGTGCCGGGCACGATCCGGAGCTGGCCGTCGGGCGCGGGCTGGGGGAGGGCGTCGCCGAGGTCGGCGCGGTCCTGCGGGCTGACCCACTCGATGCCGAAGCTGGAGCTGGCCAGCCGCACGTCCACGTCGAGCGCGGTCTCGGGGGCGATCTCGACCGACCACGCCGGGCCGCGCGCGACGGCCTCCTCGGCCAGCACCTGCGTGATCAGCTCGAGGGCGCGGCCCTCGTCGAGCGTGCGCACCTCGGCCGCGGTGGTGCCGCCGCCGGTGTGGGTCGAGCTCGGCCCGCAGCCCAGGCTCGAGCTGAGCAGGAGCGGAGCGAGCAGGAGAGCGGCGAAGATCGCCGAGAGGGGGGAGCGCTGCATGGACCTCTTACTCGAGCGTGATCGGGTAGTTGACGACCATCGGGGGGCCGTCGAACGAGTCGAAGCGCAGGCCGCGCGCGGCCCGCTGCAGGCAGCCGCCGGCCTCGCCGGTGGTGGCGGCGCGCGGCCCGCTGAGCCGCACGCGCTCCACGCTCCCGCTGGGCGCGATGCGCAGGCCGAAGGTGATCCGCCCGCGCACCTCGGCGCCGCCCTCGATCAAGACGAGGCAGCGCCGGATGCCGCCCATGCCGTCGTCGAAGGCGGACTCGATCTGGGCCGGGCGCAGCTGCTGCTCGCCGCCCGTGCCGCCCATGTCGAGGGTGCGCATCTCGTCCTCGCCGAGATCGTCGCCCACGGTGGCCGAGCCGGTCGGGGTCTGTCGCCCCTCCGTGCGCGCGCGGCGTCGGCGGCGCCTCCGTCGGCGGGGCGCGGGCTCCTCCTCGGGGGCCTCCTCGACCTCGGGCGCCTCGGCGATCGGCTCCGCCTCCACGGGCGCCGGGGGCGCGAACCCCTCGACGTAGAAGAGGTACGCGCCGGCGCCCGCCCACAGGAGCGAGGCGAGCCCGAATCCAGCCCAGAAGCGCGACACGGGGGCTCTCATACCACAAGCCGACGGGCCGGTGGGGGGCGCTTGACCCCCCCATGGGGACCCACTACGGTCCGCTCGCCGTGCTTCGACGATTGAGCCTATTGGTTGTCGTCGTCTCTTCGCTCGCGGTCGGTTCAGCGACCGCTCGAGCGCAGAGCGACGAGGTCGCGGGTGACGCCCGCGGAGGGTACGCGTGGGGAAGCGGAGGTGGATCCGCGGCGCCCGCGGGCGAGGATCCGCTCCGCATCCAGGCGTTCGCCGGATTCGGAGCGGGCGTGCGGCCCCTCCGAAACCTCGACCAGCCCTTCCAGCAGCAGTTCGCCACTCCGCTGTACATCGACGTGGGCGGGGCGGTTTTTCTCCCGGGCGGCGACCTTCGGCACGGTGCCGGTCTCACCGTCAGCACGAACGTCTCGGACGACCCCAGCTCGTCCGACCCGATGGACGCGGTGAGCACGCGGGCCCTGACGCAGTGGTCGTTGACGCCGAGCTACCACCTCTTGCTCCCGCTCTGGCGCTGGCTGCCCGACATGGAGCACGACATCCTGCAGATCCAGGGCCGCTTGGGCGTGCCGCTGGTGCTCGGATCGTCACTCTCGGGTGACGGCTCCGTCGACTTCGCGCTCGGCGTGGAGGTCGGCGCGGCGATCAACTGGAAGCTGCTCGCCGGACTCGGCGTGTACGCGGAGATCCAGGCGACCATCTACGGTGGCCAGAGCGATACGCTTCATCCCGTGATCTCGATGGATATCGGGCTCCTGTTCGACTACGAGGTGCTGCCGTGAGGCCGTTTCGAGGGTGGTTGCTCCGGCTCGCAGCGGCGGGCTTCATCGCCGTCGGCCTCACGGGCCCGGCCCCGGGTGACGTCGGCGGGTGCGGCGTGAGCGTGTCCATCGCTGACCCCGTTCTGCACTGCGAAGAGAAGAGCTTCTGGCAGTGCCGGCGCGAGGAGTTCTCGATGCGCGCCACGCCCGAGGAGTCGGCCGCCTGCTACGACGCCATCCCGGGGATGTGCCCGGGAGCGTCTTGGCCGGCGGACTGCGAGCCCACGCCCGCGCAGTCGCAGGCCTGCATCGATCTGCTGCAGTCCGGTGAGTACGTCGACATCCCCACGCCCGAGTTGCTGAGCTCGTTCAACACCTGCAACCTGTGTCCGTGAACATGTCCGTGAACGTGGGAATCAGCATGCGCGCGCGAACCCTAGGATCGGTCCTCGTCCTCTCGGCGCTCGTCACGGGCTGCGCGGTCGTCGCGTCGCACGACGAGTACGGCACCTATCGTCAGGTTCGGACCGCGGACAACGACCGCGACCGGCTCCTGGCGATGCACCGCTACGTCACCGAGCACCCGAACGGCTTCTGGATCGAGCAGGTCCAGCAGGCCCGCCGCGAGAAGGAAGACGAGGTCTGGAACGCCTCGTACACCTCACGCGAGGGGCTCGAGTGGTACCTCCAGATCTACCCGGACGGGCAGTACGTCGACCAGGCGCGCCCCCGGCTCGCCGCGCTGCAGACGGTGCGCGGCCGCCAGGACGAGGAGGAGGAGCGCCAGCGGGAGCTCGAGCGTCAGCAGCGCGAGGAGCTCGCCGAGCAGCGCCGCACCTGGGTCACCCGGGCCATGCAGTTCTGGACGCGGACCATGGTCGGCATCCGCAACTACGGCTCGACGATCCAGCGGGTCGCGCGCGGGAACGAGGAGTTCAACCGCGCCTTCGGACAACAGCCCGCGCCGCAGTGCACGGCGGACTATTGCATCAAACATTACGGGCAGGTCTACCACATCCCGGTGCCCGGAGCGACGCGCATCGACCGTCACATCGACGTGTACCTGCGCCTCATGTTCGACCGCGGTCGGATGAACCGGGCCGAGCTGCTCCTGCCGAGCAAGGGCTTCTCGCGCTGGTACGAGATGGAGAACCAGACCGTCATCACCGACGAGGATCCCGAGCAGCGCGCGCTCGCGATCAACTGGGCCCTCGACCGCATCCAGCCGATCATCGAGGAGGTCGCGCAGGGAGCCGAGCGCATCGAGTTCCTGCCCGAGCCGCCCGAGCCGCTCCAGATCCAGGCTGACGCGGAGGACACCGAGGAGGCGCCCGCGTCGCCCGACGAGGCCGCGCCCCCGCAGCAGCAGGCCGCCCCGCAGCCGATGCCCGAGCCGAGCGAGGCGCAGCCCGAGGAGGGCTCGATCGACGCGCTCCTCGCCGAGGCCGCGGGCGCCGACCAGGCGCAGCCGGAGCAGACCGAGCCGCAGCCGCAGACGAACGAGCCCGAGACGATGGTCCTGCCCGTCAACCTCCTCGCCTACCGCTACCGCAACCTGCGGGTGGTGGTGTTCGCGGCCGGCGACGAGGACTACGGCAACGCGTACGACGGCGTCTCGATCGAGCTCGTCCGCTGATCGATGCCTCTCCTCGGTCGCGCTGACGGACGGCTCGCGCCGCGGGCCGCCGTGCTCGTGTGCGCCGGCCTGCTCGGCGCGCTCGGCTGTGATGGCGGGCCGGTCGAGCCGCCGCTCGGCGACTCCGGCCCGGCGGTCGGCATCGCGCGGACCGCGCAGATCAACGCCTACGAGGGGCAGCCCCGCTTCGTCACCGTGCTCGACTCGGGCACGGGCGAGAGCCTCGAGGGCGCCACCGTCATGGCCGACGACGTCTTCCGGATCGTCGCGCAGCGCTGCGCGGGCACCCGCTGCGGCGTGGTGCTCGAGGTGCGGGACACGCGCCCCAACACCGGCGCCGCGGTGCCGCAGCCGATCGACGCGCAGGGCCACTTCCTGACGGTGCGGCCGGCGGACGGGCCGGATCTGCGCGCGCTGGTCAACGTCTTCCCGCTCGACACCATCTCGGCTGGCGGCGGCGAGCCGGTGCGCACGGGCGGCGTGCGCCTGGCGTCGGGCATGAACGTGACCGCGGGCGCGATGGTGATCGGCGACGCGCCGCTCCGCTGGATCGTCTTCGGCGACGCGACCCTCGCGGGCACGCTCCACGTCTCGGCCCTCGACGCGACGCCCGGCCCCGGCGGACACGGGCCCGGCGAGGGCCCCTCGGCCGGCGCGGCCGGTCCGGCCGGCGCGGGCGGCGGCGGCGGCGGTCACGCCACCGAAGGACAGAGCGGCGCCGGCCCGGGCGGCGAGCCGGGGGAGGGCGGCGCGGGCGGCGCGGCGGCCCCGCGCCCCGGGTGCGCGACCGACTTCTTCGCCAGCGAGCCCTGCGCCGGGAGCGGAGGCGGCGGGGAGGGCGGCGCGGGCGGCGGCGCGGGCGCGCTCATCGTGCTCGGCGCGCTCGACGCGAGCGGCGGCGTGCTCCGCGCGCGCGGCGGTGACGCCAGCGCGGACGGCGGCGGCGGCGCGGGCGGCGCCTGGTGGGTCACGGGCGACGCCACGGGCGAAGTAAGCGGCGGCGCGGGCGCGGGCCTCGGCGGGGCCGGCGGCGAGGGGCTCGTGCAGACCGACCTCGCGATCGAGGTCCCCGGGCTCGAGCTGCTCACCTCGTCCCCGGACTGGCAGCTGACGGGCGTCGCGCCGGCGGGGGCGACGGTCTTCGTCGAGCGCGAGGACGACGGCACGCGCGTCGAGGCGGCGGCGGACGCGAGCGGCGCGTTCACCGCGTCCGTGACCCTGCTGCCGGGCCTCAACCGCTACCGGGTCTTCTGGTCCGAGGGCGGCGACGAGCTGCGGAGCTGGGTCGGCACGAGCATCGAGCAGGTGCGCCGCGAGGCGCAGGTGCTACCGGTCGGCGGCCTGCTCGACGTCGCGTTCCTGCCCTGAGTCCGCGTCCTCGGCCCGGACCAGCTCCGCGTCGCGCAGGAACCGGCGCAGGCTGAAGCGGATGCGCGCGCCCTGGGTCTCGTCGAAGAAGGGGGGCACGTCGCCGCGCTCGTAGCACATGATGTTGCCGGGCACGTCGGAGTGGCCGTTGCCGAAGTAGTGCCCCAGCTCGTGCGCGAGCACGGTCGGGCCCGCGATGGACGAGACGATCACGAAGTGCGCGCGCTCGGGGTACGCGTCGCCGCGCGGGCGCCAGTGCACCCCCTGCCGGTAGCGCTCGGGCTCGTCGACGTCGCGCAGGCTCTCGACGAAGAAGACGTCGATGCGCTGCGGGTGCAGCAGGTGCCCGAGCAGGTGGCGGTCGACCCGGTTTTCCAGCCGCGCGTGCGAGCCGTCCATCGCGTGGCGCGCGTGCACCTCGAACGCCACGCGGTGGGGGCGGAAGAGGGTGTTCGCGTTGGCGACCTGCTCGCGCATCCAGCGGCGCGTGACCACCGGGCGCCCGTCGACCTCGGCCGTGTTCAGCACGAGCGGGAGCGTGGTGACGCCCGGCTGGGCCGAGGCGCCCAGGGTGAGCAGACCGCAGAGGCCCGCCGCGCCGAGGGAGAGGAGGGAGACCGACCTCATGCGGGGAGCATGACGCGCCCGCCGGACGGCGTCGATTCTGACGAGAATTGCCTGGATTCGACGAATTCCCGTCGATTCTGACGAGAATGTCGAGAGGTCTTTGGGGCTGACGGAAAACGGCTGTTTTTGGGGTTTCTTTGCGGCTTTGCGGCTTTGCGCGAGCTCCAGGAATTTCGCGCAAAGACGCAAAGGCGCAAAGGGAAGAAGAGGATGGGGGGATGGACGGGTAGGCGCGGAGAGTTGACGCCGAGGGCTCGATGGGTCGGTCAGTCCGCTTCCGCGCCCGCTTCCGCGCCCGCCTCCGAGTCCGCTTCCGCGCCCGCCTCCGAGTCCGCTTCCGCCCCCGCCTCCGAGTCCGCGTCCGCTGCCGAGTCCGCGTCCGCTGCCGAGTCCGCTGCCGAGTCCACGTCCGCTGCCGAGTCCACGTCCGCTGCCGGGTCCGCGTCCGCTGCCGGGTCCGTGTCCGCTGCCGAGTCCACGTCCGCTGCCGAGTCCACGTCCGCTGCCGGGTCGGTGTCGGCGGGCGCGTCGAGTGCGTTTGTTTCGCGGGTCCAGCCGGCGGCGAGGGCGGCTTCGGGGGAGACGCCGAGGGAGCCCTCGTGCTCTTCGCCGTTCATGCGCCAGTAGGGGGCGCGCTCGACCCAGGCGAGGCGGTAGAAGCCGCCGTCGGCGCGGTCCCAGCGGACGAGGGTGTGGGGAGGGGTCGCGTCGTAGTGGAATACGTCGGTGCCGCCAGCGTGCGCGACCTCGACCGGGATCGCCTCGAAGGCGCCGGCCGGGACCTCGACCGGGACCGGCGCGCCGACGGTGACCGTGGCCTCGGCGATCTCGGGGGCGCGGGTGTGGTTGGAGAGCTGCTCGGGCACGAGCCGTATCGTCCTCGCTCCGGGGCGCGTGAGCGCGAGGCCGCGGAGCCAGAGGGGCAGGGCGTCTTGCAGCACGGTCCGCTCGTCGAGCGCGATGGGGAAGGCGCGCTGGCCCTCGGCGCCGAAGTAGCTCGAGGTGTGCAGGGTGGGCCGCGGGCTGCGGATCTCCATCCGGGTGTGGGTGATGCCGCACCACTCCTGGCTGCTGGTCACGAGCTTCAGCGGCCGGAGCGAGGCGCGCTCGACGAACACGCTACCCATCTGGCGGTAGGTGTAGACGCCGGTCGGGGTGGTGCGGACGTGGTTGAGCTTCAGCACCTCGACGGTGTGGGCGGGGGCGACGGGGCCGTCCGCCTTGATGAGGGCGTCGGCGTCGAAGGTCTCCTTGACCACGATCAGGGTGGCCCAGCCGCGCCGCATGGTGCCGTAGCGGGGCTCCTGCACCTCGTAGCCCGCGACCTCGGCGTTGCCGTCGTCCCAGATCGCGTCCTGGAAGGTCTCGGATTCCGCGGCCGCGCCGGCCGGCCCCGCGGGCGCGGGCTCCTCGCAGGAGAGGGCGGCGAGGGCGAGCGCGGCGGCGAGGAGACGGGGCATGCCCTCCACTTGGCACCGAACAGCGGGCGCAGCCAGGGGGAGAGGGCCCTTGACCCGAAGGCCCCTCGGCGGCCACAACCGGCGGGAGATGTCCGAGACGCCGCAGGAGATGTGGGAGAGCGAGCTGATCGCGAGCGACGCGCTCGGGCGGCTGATGGAGTTCTGGGGCTTCAAGCGCAACATGGGCCGGATCTGGACGGTGCTCTACCTGTCCGACGAGCCGCTGACCGCGCAGGACCTCCGCGAGCGCCTCCAGCTCTCGAGCGGGGCCGTCTCGATGACGCTCAAGGACCTCTCGCGCTGGGGCACGGTCCGCAAGGTCTGGATTCAGGGGGACCGCAAGGACTACTTCGCGGCCGAGGGCGATCTCTGGAAGATGATCTCGCGCGTGTTCCGGGAGCGCGAGCTGGTCGAGGTGCAGGAGGCGATCGCGAACCTCGAGCGCGCGCTCGCGGCGCTGAGCGCACGGCCGAAGGGCGGGTCGAAGGGCGCGTCGGAGGCCGACCGCACCCGCGCCACCGTGCAGCGCGAGCGCATCGAGCAGCTGCTCGACCTCGCGCGGCTCGGGCTCCGGCTGCTGAGCGCGCTCCTGAGCGAGAAGCGCGTCGACGCGACCGCGCTCGCGCGGGTGCTGCTGGGCGGCGACAAGGACAGCTGAGCGTGGCCCTCGATCGCCCGAACGGCTTCATCGATCGGCTCGGGGTCCTGATCGAGTCACGCACGGTCCGCTCCTTCCTGGTCGTGCTCATCATCCTCTCGGTGCTGCCCTACGCGCAGCTCGAGGAGATGCTGCGGCCCCTCTTCCTGGCCGCGTTCGGGGCCGAGCTCTTCGTGCGCGTTCCGCTCTTGATACGCCGCCGACGGCGGGGCGAGGCGAGCTTCGGGGAGATGGCCTTCCTCGTCATCGACTTCGCGGCCTTCCTGAGCTTCCTGCCGCTCGAGGCGATCTTCCACCGCCACTTCGACTGGCTCGTCTTCATGCGGCTGAGCCGGCTGCTGGTCCTGCTGCGCTTCGCGAAGGAGCTGGCGTCGGACCTCTACTCCATCCTGACCCGCCGCGAGCAGCTGCAGCAGTTCGGGCTCGTCACGGTCGCGGTCGCCGCCCTGGCGTTCGTCAGCGCGGTGGTGCTGAGCCAGCTCGACATCGGGCACGACTACGACGGAGTCCCGCGTCAGGCGGAGGGCTTCTGGGACCGGCTCTGGTGGTCCTTCCGGCAGCTCGAGAGCGCCGACAACCTGGTCGCGAACCTCCACGTGCACCCGGTGGTGGGGGTGATCTCGCTCGGGCTGACCATCACCGGCGTCTTCATCGTCGCGTTCGTCATCGGCATCGGGGCCAACGTGGTCGAGCAGGTCGTGCGGGCCGAGCGGCGCCGCCGGGTGGGCTACTCGGGGCACACCATCGTCATCGGGCCCATCCACGAGTCCGAGGTCCTCGTCCGCGAATTCGTTCGTATTTACACGAAGAACCGGCGCGATGTTCGAGATCAGCTGAGCAAGATCTGGCTCTGGCTGGCCGCCGGCGCGGCCGCGCCCCGGGCCTGGCGCCTGCCTCGCATGGCGCTCCTCGGGCCCGACGACGAGCCGCCGCCGGTGCTCTACGAGCCGGGCATGCGCTGGGTCGTGTATCGGCAGGGCGACGGAACCGACGCCCAGGCGCTCGAGCGGATCGGAGCTTCTGCGGCGAAGCGCGCGATATTGCTCGCGAACCCCGCCGCGGGCCGAGACGCGGACGCGATCACCGTGGCCACCCTCGCGGCGCTGCGGGAGGCCAACCCGCACGCCCACGTCTACGTGGAGCTGCTGAGCAGCTGGAACCACAGCACCCTGATCGCGCTCGGGGAGGGCAACCGGGTCTTCCCGCTCGACGTGCCCTGGTTCCTCGGGCTCTTCATGCTGCACCACCTGGTCGTGCCGGGCGTGGAGCGGCTCTATCAGCTCCTGCTGACGGCCGAGGGGTCCGAGATGTACTCGCACGTGTATCTCCAGGCGTCGGAGCTGCGCGAGCTGACCGACCTCGCGGACGAGGAGGGCTTCATCCCGGTGGCGATCCTCGACGAGGTCGCCGAGCGGCACGAGGTGGTGCTGGTGGGGCTCTTCCTCGGCGAGGTGCAGCCCCGGATCGGCGAGCACGACCTGATCCCGACCGACGGGCTCGTGCCCTGGGTCAACCCGACCGCGGCCCCGACCGACCCGAGGCTGAAGCGCCTGGGCGCGGAGGCGGGCAAGGTCCCGGCGAGGCTTCTGCGCGGGGTCATCGCCATCGGTGACACCTACGCCCCCGTCCGCGCCTACGCGCGAGCCCTGACCCAGCACCCGCGGCGCGAGCCGAGCGACCGGCCGGAGATCGAGCTCGGGACCCCTCGTCCTCCGCCGCGCTCGATCCTGGTGGTCGGCTACGGCGACGCGGTGGCGAGCATCACCCAGCGGCTCGCTGGTCTCACCGATGATGCGCACCTGGTGGTGGCCTTCGACGGCGAGCCCTCGCACGTGCAGCGGCTGCGGTCGGTGCTGCAGCGTGCGGGGGTGCAGCTGGAGCGCGAGGCGGACGGCCGCTGGGGCGCGGCGCTGGACCGGGGAGGGCGGCTCGAGGTGCGGTCGGACCCGCACGGCGACGCGATGGAGACGGCGTTGACGGTGCTCGAGACCGAGCGCTTCGAGGCGGTGGTGCTCCTGGCGGAGGCGGACGCGGTCGACTCGGACGCGCGCACGATGCTGCGCATGATGCGGCTGGCGGAGCGGCTGCTCTCGCGGGACGAGTCGGTGCCGCACGTCCTGGCGGAGCTGGCCAGCGTCTCGAAGGGGGAGCGGGCGCGCGCCCAGCTCCAGGGCGCGTTCGAGCGGGCGGGCCGCGAGCCGCCGCGGGTGACCCTGGTCAGCACCGAGCAGATCCGGAATTACTTCATGGTGCACAGCGCCTTCGTGCCGGGCATCAACGAGGTCTACTCGCAGCTCCTCGGCGAGCGCGGCCAGGACCTCGTGCGGCTGCCGCTCCGGACCACGCGCCCGGTGCGCCTCGGCGAGATCCGCCGCGCGCTGGCCGAGCGCGGCATGATCCCCATCGCGTTCGAGCTCGAGAGCGGCGAGGTCGCGCTCAACCCGCCCGCGGATCGCGCGTTCTCGGACGCGCGGGCGGTCTTCGCGATCGGCGACGTCGAGCCCGACTGAGGAGCGCGAGCGGCGCCAGCGCGAGCCACGCGGCCGAGGGGGGCGGTCCACCCGCGCTCCGGCAGCCGCAGCCGCCGCCCTCGGGCTCGCCCGGGCCGCCGTCCCCGCCCGGCGCGCTCCCGTCGGCGCTTGCGACGCCGCCGTCCGCGCGGACCGGCGGCCGGCCCGCGTCCTCGTCCATCGGCGCCGGCGGCGGCAGCACCCGGATCACCACGTCGTCGGTGTCGCTGGCCGCGCCGTCGCTGACCCGGAGGCGCAGGGTCAAGTCGAGCGGCGCGTCCACCGTGGGGGCCACGAAGCTCGGGCCGGCGAGGGTGGCGTCGTCGAGCGCCAGATCCATCTCCAGCCCCCGCCAGGCGAAGCCCAGGGGGTCGCCGTTCGGGTCGGAGCTGCCCGATCCGTCGAGCGTGACCAGGGCTCCCGACGCGACCTCCTGGTCGGGTCCCGCGTCGGCGTCCGGCGCGTCGGCGCAGTCGGCCGCGTCGTCCACGTAGCCGACGAAGGGCAGCGGCGCGCCTCCCTCGACCCGCAGGTCGTCGATCTCCCAGCCCGTGGTCCCGCTCGCCTGATCGGTGCCGATCCGGAAGCGGAAGCGCACCGCCTCGCCCGCGAGGGCCGTATCGAAGTCGAGCCGGACGGCGTCCGCGTCCGGGTGGCTCGGGTTCTGACCCGAGTAAGCTTCGCGGAAGCTCAGCGGGTTGTCGGCCCGGTCCGTCAGCGTCCCGTCGTAGCCGGTCGTGACGTAGGTCGAGACGTCCTCCCAGCTCGCGCCGCCATCGGTCGACAGCTCGATCACGCCGCCGTCCCAGAAGGTGCCCGGCTCGGCCTCGAGCTCGTAGCGGTGCACGAAGGAGAGCACCAGGGGATCGCTCGCGCTCGCGACCACCTCGGGCAGCTCCACCGCGGTGTCGGTGATCGAGCCCGCGCCGACGCCGCGCAGCGCGTGACTGCTCCCGCCGAGCCGGGAGGGCCCCACCGACCAGACGCCCGTGCTAACGCCGTCGAGGCTGGTCTCGGCGAACCAGGGCGGCGGCAGCTCGAAGTCCTCGGACGCGCTCGGCGCCAGGTCCTGGTCGAGGGCCACGCGCAGCTCCCGCGCCACGTCGCCGCAGAGCGCGTCCGCCATGACCGTGGCCCGCACGAGCACCGGGTTGGCCGGGCGCGGCGTGTCCTCCACCCGCACCGGCACCTCCACCGTGACCGAGTCGCCCGGCGCGAGCTCGGCGATGGGGTGCTCGTCGCCGGCCGGGAGCCCGAACGCGAAGTCGTCGGCCCAGAGCACGAGCGAGGCGCCGCGCATCGGGACCACGCCCTCGTTGCGGATCTCGACCCGCGCCCAGCCGTCCTCGCCGCGGTCCACGAGCCCATCCGCGTCGCACGCGAGCCCGGGGCCCTCGGTGTCCAACGTGAGCGAGGTGATGACCGGGAGCGGCGCGAGGTCCAGATCCTCGACCACGCCGATGAGGTCGGTCGAGTCGCGCGCGGGGCTGACGGCGCAGGTGCCGGCCCCGCGGCCCGCGAACGCCTCGGCGATCAGGCGCGCGTCCTCGAGGTCCACGGCCAGCGCGGCGGCCACCATCGCGTCGCGCTGCTCGGTGAAGGTCGGGTTGCGGGGCGCGAGCTGCATGCCGACCACGATGTAGCCGGCCATGCGGCGCAGGCCCCCGTCGAAGTCGTAGGGTGCGCCGGCCGTGGCGCTCCGCTCGAGCATCGCCACGAGCGCGTCGTGCATCATCGTGGCCCAGATCTCGCCCGCGTTGTGCACCTCGGAGTTGTCCCGCGGGCCGGGCCCGACGGGGTGGGTGTCGGGGAGCGCCTCGCCGTCCGAGATGTGCCGGAAGCTGAGCGCGTCGAAGGCGCGGTCGACGGAGTAGGGCACCCGCCGCGTGCCGTAGTAGAGCGGCTCGTCGCCGTGGTTCGAGTAGCTCGAGGTCGGATACGCGCCGCGCAGGTCGTCGCCCGGGCGGAGCAGCATCATGATCGAGAGGAAGTCGCCCCAGCCCTCGCTCTGGCTGCGGCCCTGCACGGTCCCGAAGTCCACCAGGCGCCGGTGCAGGTAGTGCCCCCACTCGTGGGTGACGACCTGGCTGTCGAGCGAGCTGGCGGCGTCCGGGCCGAGCTGCCGCCGCAGGGTCGCCTCCGCGCCGCCGCGCAGGCCCGCGCCGTCCGCCTGGCTCACCATCAGCGCGCCGATCCCCGTGGTGCCGGTGCCGGACATGTTGGTCGTCCCGGTCCCGCGGTCGTTGATCACGATGACGCCGAGCGCGCCGGCCGCCTCCGCGTTCTGGATCTTCAGGATGAACGAGCAGCCGCCGCGGTCGACCACCGCGATCTGGCCGCTCAGGTCGGCGCCGATGGGCTCGCAGCCGTCGGAGCCCGTGCCCACGCCGTCGTCTACCACCGCGGTGGGCGCGGTGACGTCGAAGGAGGTCGGCCCGAAGCGCGCCACGCCCACGTCGAAGGTCGCGCCGCCGCTCGCGACCGCGGCGTCGTCGAGCCCGTCCCAGAGATACATCTGCATGCGCGGCGACTCGCCGTCGGCCGGCGTGCTCATGTTCGCGTTGTTGCGCCCCGAGTGATCGAGGGCCTCCGCGCGGAGCACGTCGTCTTCCTCGCCGCCGCGCCCGAAGTTGGCGATCTGCGCGTTGCCCGCCGCCTCGTCGAAGCCGGCGTCGTAGTAGAAGTCGTGCAGCCAGTTGTTGACGAAGAAGAGGTGGGTGACCGCCGCTTGCTGCTGGCCCACGCCCGCGTCCGGGGGGCGCGCGCCGTCGAACGGGTGGTCGAACACGCCGGCCGCGGTGGTGATGGCCCGGACGTCGCCGTCGTCGAAGCCGTCGGGCGCGACGAGGTCCGCGTAGGCGTCGACGTTGTTGCCGCGGGTCCAGACGGCGCCCGGCGCGAGCCACGGGTCGACGCCGCCCATCGGGTTGGTGTTGAACGCCTCGAGCGTGATCATGCCCTGGGCCGCGAAGGGCGGGAGCATGCCATCGACCGGGCGCCCGAGCGGATCGGGCGTGGTGTCGCCGAAGGGGCTGTCGACCGGGCGGTGCGGCGCCGCCTCGTCTGCGAAGACGCGGTAGCTGTACGCGTCCCAGTCCGTCAGCTCGCGCCGCATCAAGAGCGATCCGTCGCGGGCGTCGACCACGTAGTCCACGAGGATGGCGCCGCGCGGATCGGGCACCCACAGCTCCACCTGGAAGGCCGGCGCGAGCTGGGTCGGGAGCGGGAACCACACCGGGCGGGCGCGCGCGTCCCGGTCCATCGCGAGGCCCGAGGAGGGCGGGCGGAGCGCGAAGCGGTCCCAGCCGTCGGCGCGGGCCTGGCTGCGGCGGAGCGCGGGCGGCGGGCTGGCGAAGTGATCGGCGAGGGCGAGCGCCGTGGCGCGCCGCGCGTCCCATCGGAAGCTCCCGGCCCGCGCCGCGGGCAGCAGTCGGCCGCCGGCGGCGACGATCGCGCCGGACGCGTCGAGCAGGAGCGTCAGCCGGGTCTGGAACACCGGGACCCCGTCGATTCGCTGGGTGAAGACCGCGAGCGTGCCTCCGCCCGCCGTGGGCTCGATCCGCGTGAGCGCCACCGACTGCAGATCCGTCGCGCCCACGCCGAACGCCGCCGCGAGCCGCGTCAGGTGCCACCACGCCTTCTGCCGCGCCGAGCGCGCGCTCGCGTCCGGCGTCTCGCCGCGCCCGACCACCAGCGTCGGCACGCCGCGCTGCGCGTCGACCCCGCGCACGGCCAGCCCCTGGAGCGGCGCCCGCGCCATCGGCCCCCGCATCGGCGCCGCCGAGAGGTACGCGTCGAGCCCGCCGCGGAACGCCGGCTGCGCGTCCGCGGTGGACGTGACGATCAGCCCGCATAGCGCCCCGAACGCGACGCACGCGGTCCAGCTCATCTTCCTCACGGCATCCTCCGTCCGGCGCGGACGCCCACCCAGCGCGCGGCCACGAGGAATCTGCCGAACGTTCGGGCCCGTGTCACGCGCGGCGGGCTACGCTCGGCGACGGTCGCCAGCGACCCGGCCACGCGCGCCCGAGGTTCTGGCGCGACGTTCGGGACGTCACGCGGTCAGGGGCTGACCATCGAGGGTTGCCGGCCGCCCCCGGAGGAAGCAGGGTGGCGGGCCCCGGCTGCGGCCGCTAGCACCCCGACCCGTGAGCGACGCGCAAAGCGAACACCCCCCTCAGCGGACGATGGGCTTGCTCTCCGCGGTGGGGGTCGGCGTCGGGGCGATCGTCGGCGGCGGCATCCTCGTCCTCGCCGGCGTGGGGCTCGCGGCCACCGGCCCGAGCACGATGGTCGCCTTCGCGCTCAACGGGCTCATCGCGGTGCTGACCGCGCTCAGCTTCGCCGAGATGTCCTCGGCGTTCCCGGAGTCGGGGGGCGCCTACACCTTCGCCAAGAAGGTGCTGGCCGTGCGCTCCGCCTTCGCGGTGGGCTGGGTGCTCTGGTTCGCGTACATCGTGGCGGCCGTCCTCTACGGCCTCGGCTTCGCCGAGTACGGGCTGGCGGCGCTCGACGGCGTGTGGCGGCTCGCCGGCGGCGACGCCCCGGGGTGGCTGCGCGCGCCGTCGACCCTGCGGGTGGTCGCCCTGGGGGCCGTGGCCGCCTACACGGTGATGTCGATCCGCAGCGCGTCCGGCGGAGGCCAGTGGGAGACCCTCGGCAAGATGGCGCTCTTCGCGGTCCTCATCGGGGCGGGCGGCTGGGCGATCCTCCAGGCGCCGCCGGGGCGCGTCGCGGACGGGCTGTCGCCGTTCTTCGCGCACGGCGCGGGCGGGCTCGTCTCGGCGATGGGCCTGACCTTCATCGCGCTGCAGGGCTTCGACCTGATCGCCGCGGTGGGGGGCGAGGTGAAGCGGCCCGAGCGCAACATCCCGCGCGCGATGCTGATCTCGCTGGCGATCGCGATGGTGGTGTACCTCCCGCTCCTGTTCATCGTGTCCACGGTCGGCGTGCCCCCCGGCCGCAGCGTCGCGGCGATGAGCGCGGAGAGCCCCGCGACGATCATGGCGGACGCCGCGCGTCAGTTCGCCGGGACCGCCGGGTACTGGATGGTCACGGCCGCGGCGGTGCTCTCCACGCTCTCGGCGCTCTCCGCGAACATCCTGGCCGCCAGCCGCGTGGCGCAGAGCATGTCGGGCGACCGCACGCTGCCGCGCGTGCTGTCGCGCCGGCACCCGAGCCGCGGCACGCCCGCCATGGCGATCTACGCGAGCGCGCTCGCGCTGGCCGTCATCCTCCTCATCGTCCCGGACACCACCGCCGCCGGGGCAGCCGCGAGCCTGATCTTCCTCGTGTGCTTCGCGCTGGTGCACTGGACGAGCTTCCTCGCCCGGCGTCGCGCGACGAAGCCGGCGCCGTTCCGGACGCCCCTGTTCCCCGCCGTCCAGGTGGTCGGGGGCGTGTCCTGCGCCGCGCTGGCCGTGTTCCAGACCGTGAGCGTCCCGTCCGCCGGGCTCATCGCGGCGGTGTGGCTGGGCCTCGGCGTGCTCCTCTACTTCTCGCTCTTCGCCGACCGGGCGCGCGCGGTCGACGCCTTCAGCGAGGCGGCCGATCCCAGCCTCGTGGCGCTCCGCGGTCGCACGCCGCTGGTCCTCGTCCCGGTCGCGAACCCCGCGAGCGCCGCCGCGCTGGCCTCCCTCGGCAACGCCCTCGCGCCGCCCGTGGTCGGCGAGGTGGTGCTCCTGACGGTCCTCCGCCAGGGGCCGGCGGCGGAGGAGGGCGACGACGAGGCGGCGCCTCCGGCCCTCGAGCGGGCCCTCGCGGACGTCCAGGCCGTGGTCCGGGAGGCGCTGCGCACCTCGGTGATGGGCGGCCACGCGCCGGAGGTGCTCATTGCGGTGGCGCCCGATCCGTGGCCGGAGATCGCGCGCGTGGCCCGCAGCCGCCGCTGCGAGAGCCTCCTGGTCGGGCTGTCCTCGGCCGCCGAGCAGGCGGGGACGGCGCCGCTCGAGCGGCTGATCAACGAGGTCGGCTCCGACGTCGTCGTGCTTCGCGCGGACGCGTCCTGGACGCCCGACGCGATCGAGCGGGTGATCGTGCCGGTCGGGGGCCGGGGCAAACACGACGCGCTGCGCGCGCGGCTGCTCGGGAGCCTGGGCCGCCAGTCGGCGGGGCGCATCCACCGGTTCGTCCGCGTCATGCCTCCCGGCACCGCGCCCGAGGTGCTGGCGCAGGCGGAGCGCGAGCTCGAGGTCTTCGCGTCCGAGGAGACGCCGCATCATCCCGAGGCGCAGGTGATCGAGGCCGACGATGTGGTCGAGGCGCTGGCCGCCATGGCCCAGCCGAACGATCTGCTCGTGCTGGGTCTGCACCAGCACCGCGGTCGCCGCCTGTTCGGCGAGGTGGCGCTGCGCCTGGCCCGCCGCACCGACGCCGCCGTCCTGATGATCAGCCACCGGGCCTGAGCGATCTGGGCGCGCGCGCCGCCCACTCTCGTCCCCTGGGATAAAGTTTACATAATCCATCTTCTGCGAAGTCATGCCTGTGGGTGCGGGGCGGTTCTCGCCGCGTTCTCCTCACGGTTCTCGCCGCGAGCGCCCCGTGATATCGAGCCGCATGGCTGACTCCGGCGCGCACCACGGCATCGACTACATCGAGATCCCCGTCCGGCGGGCCGCTGGTGATCCTGTACTCGGACGATCTCGAGGCGAGCGAGGCCGCGGTGCGCGAGGCCGGCGGCGAGATCGTCGCGCCGATCTTCGCGTTCCCGGGCGGCCGCCGGTTCGAGCTGCTCGACCCGTCCGGGCACCGGCTCGGCGTCTGGGGAGCCTGATTCTCCACTCCGGGCGGCGTCGCCGCTATGCTGTCGGTGATGCTGCGTCCCGAGACGGAGGCTCCCCTGTTCCGCGCCATGTCGGTCGATGGCCGCGAGGTGGCGCTGAAGGACCTCCGCGGACGCATCGTGGTGCTCTACTTCTTCCGGCGCGCGTTCACCCGGAACTGCACGGTCGAGACCAAGGGCTTCCGCGACAACTACGCGGACCTGCGCGCGATCGGCGCCGAGGTGATCGGCGTCTCCTGCGACGACAACGCGACGCAGTGCCGCTTCGCCGAGGCCCAGGGGGTCGACTTCCCGATGATCGCCGACACGGACCGGCAGATCTCGAACGACTACCAGACCTTCTTCTGGCTGCTCCCGCGCGTCAGCCACCGGGTGACCTACGTCATCGACCGCGAGGGCACGGTCGCCGGCGTGTTCAACCACGAGTTCCAGGTCTCGAAGCACCTCGACGAGGTCCTGCGCTTCGTCAAGGAGCTGGCCGGGATCGCGCTGTCGACGCGCCCCCCTTCCTCGTCGCTCACGCCTTCGCCCGAGGGCGAAACATGAGCGCGTAGACGATCCACATCCACGTCCCCGTCATCAGCCACGCGAGCAGCACGTCGCTCGGCCGATGCACCTGGAGGAACACCCGGGTCGCGCCCACGGCGACGAAGACGAGGACGAGCGGGATCACCAGCCACAGGCCGCGCCGCTCGAGCCGCCGCCACACGACCGCCGCGAGGCTCCCGAAGAGCGCCATCGTCGCGGTGCTGTGGCCGCTCGGCGTGCCGAAGCCCGTCGGCGCGGGGAGCGCCTCGAAGAGGTGCGGCCGAGGCCGGCCGATCAGCTGGTTGAGGATGAGGTAGTCCGCCCCCGCGAAGAAGTAGACGAGGAAGACGAAGAGCGCCGCCCGTGGGCTGACGTAGACGAACACGATGGCGAGGCCCGAGAGCATGATCGGCACCGCGACGTACGGCTGGCCGAGCAAGCTGACGCCCTCGGCGAAGGCCGCGTTCGCGTCCGAGTAGTGACGGTACGCCGCCCGCAGCAGCCACTCGTCGAAGCCGTCGAGCAGCGGCGCGGCGGTCCCGTAGACGACGAGCACGAGGAGCGCGACGAGGCCGAGGTGGAACGCCCACGCCACCAGCACGCGCCAGGTCAGGCCCCACGCCGGGCGGCGCTCGACGCGGCCGACGTCGCTCGTCTGTGATTCTCGAGCGGTCTCTCGCGCGTTCTCTGGCACCGTCTCTCGCGCGTTCTCTCGCACGGTGCGGTTCTAGGCGCTGCGCCCGAACCGCAAAGCGAGCGAGATCAGCGGCGATACACGATCTGACGGTCGCAGCTGGGCGGGCCCACGTCGGCGGTAGCGCAGTCGAGCCGCATGAGCGCGGGGATGCACTCGTCGTAGAGCTGCGCCTCGTCCCGGACGCCGACGGGGCTCGTGTCGCACTGGATGGGCAGGCCCTCGGCCATCTCCCACGCGGAGATGATCGCCGCCTCGGCCTCGGCCTGGGTGGCGAAGTAGCCGCACTCGACGAGGCGCGCACCGTAGGTCTCGAGGATGGCGTAGCAGGCGTCGGAGGCGGCCTGATAGCGGCAGCCGAGGCTGGTCGCGAGGAGCGCCAGCGCAGGCAATGCGTTTTTCATCCAGCGGGGCACCCCCGGAGCATGCCAGAGGCGCCCTCCTCTGTCAGCCGTCGTGCAGGTGCGCCTCGACCATCCACAGCTGCTCGTCCGCGGCCGCCGCGAGCTCGGTGAACAGGTCCGCGGTCACGGCGTCGCCGAGCTGGTCGTCGGCCACCGGGATGGACGCGCGCGCGTGCTTGCCGAAGGTGGCGAGCGCGTCGGCGATGGCCCGGACGTGGACCCGGCCGCTCGTGATGCCGAGGTCGTACTTCGAGAGGCGGCTCGACTCGACGACGACCTCCCGCGTGCCCTTCGCGACGCCGCCGAGGGCCACCGCGCGCTCCGCGAGGTCGTCCGCCCACTCACCGGCCGCGGCGTAGACCTGGTCGAACAGATCGTGCAGCGGCTTGAAGTGCGGACCCTTGACGTTCCAGTGCGCCTGCTTCGATTGCAGGACGAGGTCCAGCGCGTCGGCGAGGCTGGCGTTCAGGAGCTCGACCACGCCGGCGCGGGTCTTCTCCGAGAGGTCGTTACGGGTGGCGTGCATGATCATCTCCTCCCGCCCATCCTGGGTCCGGTTCGCCGAGCGGCAAGCGCGCGGCGGAGAGGACGCTCAGCGCGCGCCGGGGAGCGCGAACGCGAGCAGCACGCCCCCGTTCGTGAGCACGAAGCCGCGCCCATCCGCGACCGCGGCGCGGGCCGTGAAGCCGTGGCCCGTCTCGATGCGCCCCAGCTCGCGGCCCGTGGTCAACGACAGCGTGATGAAGCCGCCCTGGCTCTCGCCGAAGAGCACCAGATCGTCGGCCACGGTGACCGGGCCGGGGGCGCCGCGCGGGGGCACCTTGCGCCAGAGGATCTCGCGGTCCTCGCGGTCGATCAGCGCGACGCCGAGGTCCGCGCTCGAGAGCAGCAAGAGCCGCCGGCTCGCGGGCGTGATGTGCGTGACGCCGGTGAGCGCCTCGTCGCGCCAGCGCACGGTGCCGCTCTCCAGCTCGAGCGCGTAGAGGCCGCCGGCGAAGCTCGCCACGTACACGAGGTCGTCCACCACGACCGGGGTCGTGTCGACGTCGGCGAAGCGCGGCGTGCCGTCGGGGCCGGCCTCGAGCTCGGCCGAGGTGTCGCGCTCCCAGCGGATCGCGCCGTCGGCGGGGTCGAGCGAGATCACCGTGCCGCCGGTGAAGGCGGTCAGCAGGTGCCCCTCGACCAGCGTGAGGCCCGCGTGCGCGCTCACGTAGAAGCCCTCGGACGCGTCGCGTCGGTAGCGCCAGAGCGCCTCGCCCGTCTCGCGGTCGAGCGCGCTGACCACGTCGTCGTCGCTGACCACGTAGATGGCGTCGTCGGTAAGGACCGCCTCGCGGCTGATGGCGCCGCCGACCTCGGAGCGCCACGCCAGGTCGCCGTCGCTCGCGTGCAGCTTGTGCACGACGCCGCCCTCGGTCGAGACGAACAGCTCGTTGCGGTCCACGTCGAGCGTGGGCTGCGCGGCGATCGAGGAGCCCGCGTCGTAGGTGTAGATGCGCGCGCCGGTCGCCGTCATCGCCCACACCTCGCCCGCGGCCGAGCCGACGTAGAGGCGGTCGCGGCCCGGATCGAGGGCCGGACGCGAGCGCTCGACCGGGACGTAGGCGCCCTCGTAGTCGTAGCCGATCTGGCGGCGCCAGCGCAGGCGGATGGCGCGGGTGCTGACCTCCGGGGCGTCCCGGCCGCCGCCGACCCAGCTGTAGCTCCCGCTCCCGAGGAAGTCCGGGCCGCAGCCGCTCGACGCGAGGCAGCCCAGGGCGATCGCGAACGTGGCCGCGCGCAGATCGAACACGCGGCGGATCACTCGGGCGTCGGCGCGCCGCCGCCCTGCTGTTGCTGCTGCTGGAAGCGGCGGATCAGCTCCTGGAGCTGCTCCTGCGAGAGGTCACCCGCGCCGCCGGGGCCGCCGGGCGCGCCTCCGCCGGCGCCGGGCGCGCCGGGCGACGGGAGGGCCGGACGCGCCGGCGCCGAGGACGGGTCGAGCTCGGCGAGCCGGACCTCGGCCTGCGCGAGCACGAACTCGAAGTCCTGCTGCTCCTCGTCGTCGCTCGCCTCGCGGAGGCCCTCGACGAGGGTCCGGAAGGTCTCGGTGGCCTGCTCGCGCTCGCCCTGGGCGAGGAACATGCGCCCGAGGTGGTACTGCGCGACGCGATCGAGGCTGCCGTCGTCCACGCGGGACAGCTCCTGGTAGACCTCGGCCGCCTCGGCCCACTGCTCCTCGGCTTCGTGGGTGAAGCCCTTCCCCTCGAGCGCGCGCCACAGCACGGTGCGGTCGGAGCCGGCCACGGCGATGGCGCGGTCGAAGCGCTGGCGCGCGTCCTCGTAGCGCTCGAGCTCGAGCAGCGCGTTGCCCGCGCCGAGGTAGGCCCAGGCGGCGGCCGCGCTGTCGGGGTGGCTCGTGGTCACGGCCTCGAAGGCCTCGAGGGCCGCCTCGGCGCGCGCCTCGGCGCTGCTGAACGTCGGCGCGTCGTCGTCCTCGTCGGGCGGGGGCGCGTCTTCGCCGCGCAGCTCCGCGGTGCTGATCTCGAGCGCCTCGGCGAGCAGCGTCGCCGACGCCTCCGCCTGGCCCTTGGAGTGGTAGTGCCAGCCGATGTAGCCGCCGAGGCCCAGGATCACCGCGGCCGCGATGGCGTAGACGATGGTCTGGTTCTGCTGCGCCCACTCGCCGGCCTGGGCCGCCTTCTGTCCGAGGTCGCTCTCCTTGACGGCGTCGAGCGGAGCCTGCTCCTCCTGCTTCTCCTTGCCGCGCTTGGCCGCCTTGCGGGCCGCCTTGGCCGCGCGGGCCGCGGCGAGGCGCGCGCCGGCGCTCATGCGATCTTTCTTGCCCTTCTTGCCGCGGCGCCGCGCCTTGCGCGGGCCGGTCGACGCCGCCGCCGCCTCGTCGTCCGCGTCGTCGTCGTCCGCGTCGCCGTCATCCGCGTCGCCGTCGTCCGCGTCGTCGTCGTCCGCGTCGTCGTCGTCCGCGTCGTCGTCGTCCGCGTCGTCGTCGTCCGCGTCGTCGTCGTCCGCGTCGTCGTCGTCCGCGTCGTCGTCGCCCGCGTCGTCGTCGTCCGCGTCGTCGTCGTCCGCGTCGTCGTCGTCCGAATCGTCCGCGTCCGAGTCGGCCTCGTCCGAGCCCTCCACGTCCGAGTCTTCGCGCGCCTCGCCGTCCGAGCTCTCGGTCTCCTCCTCTTCGGAGGTCGCCTGCTCTTCGGTCTCGGTCTCTTGCTCGTCTCGGTCGTCCTTCGCCACGCGAGTCTCCTGCGTAAACCGCCCGGAAATCGGCCCGGGCGCGAGGGCGCCGCACTATACCCGCCGGGCCCGCTCCGTCAACGCACCGCGGCCGCGGAACTTCGTGCTCGGGCCACGGCCGTGTCATACCGGCCGCGTGCGCCCCGCCCTCCCCGCCGTCGCCGTCGCCGTCGCCCTGCTCTCCGCGCCCGCCAGCGCGGCCGCCTACGATCGCCAGATCGCGGTCGGGGTCACGGCGGGCTGGGGGCTCGCGCCCGCGCTCGAGATGTTCCCCAACCACGGCCCGACCGCGGGCCTGAGCGCGTCGCTGGGCTTCGACGACACCTGGGGCGTCGCCGTCTACGGGGGCTGGGCCGTGCACCCGCCGATCAACGGGGGCGAGACCTTCCACGTCGGCCTCTTCGGGGCCGAGGCCCTCTACTACATCGACATCCTCGAGGTCGTGCCCTTCTTCGGGGTCGGCGTCGACGCGCTGACCCAGTTCGACGGCACCTCGTGGGGCGTGGACTTCGCGGCGCACCTGCGCGCCTCGGTCGACTACCTGCTCAGCCGAGAGGTCACGATCGGGCTCGACATCCGCCCGTACATCCTCTTCACCAACCTCGACCTCGATCCGATCTACCTGACGTTCCAGGCGCGGGTCTCGTTCCTCTTCGACTACTGAACGCGCGAACGCCGCGCCCTCGGTCGAGGAGCGCGGCGTCCGTGGGAACGAGGTTCCGGTCGGAGATCAGAAGCAGGCCGGCGAGCGGGTACCCATCATCGGCGCGCAGCTGAAGTCGTCGCAGTCGACGAAGCCGTTCATGTCGTTGTCGATGCCGTCGCTGCAGGCCTCGTAGCTCCGCTCGGTCGGGCAGATCGTCACGGCCGGGTTCTGCGAGCAACCGAAGTCCATGCAGTCCGTGAAGCCGTTGTCGTCGTTGTCCATGCCGTCCATGCAGAGCTCGTTCGAGTTCTCGCCCGGGCACACGGTGACGTCGGGGTTCTGCGAGCAGCTGAAGTCCATGCAGTCGACGAACGTACCGCCGTCTTCGAGCGCCGCGTCTTCGTTCATCCCGTTCGAACACTCGGCGTTGGAGAGGCTCTCGTACTCCGCGGCCCCGGGGAGCGGGTCCGCCGGGCTCGCGCCGTCACAGACGACGATGCCCTCCTGCTGGCACGCGGTCTCCTCGCAGTCGGTCAGGCCGTCCATGTCGTTGTCGATGCCGTCGGCGCAGGCGGCGTTGAAGCGCTCGGGCGCCGGCGCCTCGCACGCCGGGTAGTTCCAGAGGCAGCTGAACTCGCCGCAGTCGAAGCGGGCGTCGCCGTCGTCGTCGGTGCCGTTGGTGCAGCGGGTCATGATCATCGCGGCCCACATGTCCTCGGACACGCCGGTCGGGGTGGTGCCGTCGCAGACGACGATCGCCTCCTGCTGGCAGTCCTCGTCCATGCAGTCGGTCATGCCGTCTTCGTCGTTGTCCATGCCGTCGGAGCAGTTGGCGTTGGTCGCCTCGCCCGCGCACACCACGCGCTCTTCGCAGTCACGGTCGTCGCAGTCGGTGAAGCCGTCCGTGTCGTTGTCCAGGCCGTCGTTGCAGGTGGTGTTGCTGTTCTCGGCCCCACAGAACGCGCTGCACGCGAAGTCGCGGCAGTCGAAGAAGCCGTTGCAGTCGTTGTCGACACCGTCGGTGCAGGCGGCCTCGCTGTCCTCGGCCCCGGTCGGGGTGCAGTCGCCGCCGCCGTCGGGGAGCCGGCCGCAGGTGGTCGAGGGGTCGCAGGTCACGACGCTGCAGCACCCGCGGTCGTTGCAGTCCGCGAAGCCGTTGTCGTCGTTGTCCATACCGTCGCTGCAGAGCGCCGCGGTGTTCTCACCGCCCATCATCTGCGCGTCCGGCATGTCCATGCCGCCGTCGGGCTCGTCGCGGTCGTTGCATCCGACCGCGGCCATCGCCGCGGCCACGAAGAGAATCGTGCCAAGTCGCATGTGAAGCTTCCTCCAAAGACCGCCCAGCCTGGCGCGGCTCGCTCCGAATAGCGCGCGTCCCGAGGGCCACGCAAGGTGACGCGGACACGAATGTGCACCCCCGACTGGGGACAAGGCTTCGAGATCATTCGTTTTCGATGCGTCGAGACGAATCCGTGACAGGGCGCAGATCGGTGTCGCCTGGGTAGACCGCCGCGAGGGGGGCCAGCTGGGCGACCGTGCGCGGCCCGATCCCGCGCACGCGCGTCATCGCCTCCACGCTCTCGAAGGGCCCGTTCGCCTCGCGCTCGGCGATCACGCGGCGCGCGAGCGTCGGGCCGATCCGCGGCAGCAGCTCCAGCTCCTCCGCCGTCGCGCGGTTCACGTCGAGCGGCTGCTCGGCGAGGAGGCGCCGGATCTGCTCGGAGCCGAGGCCCGCGTCCGGCGGCGCCGGGGGAGGCGCGATCCCCGCGTCGTGGGCGACCCCCTCCTGCGCCCGCGCGGCCTCCTGCGTCGCGTCCCATCCTCGCGCCAGCCCCACGATCGCGAGCACGGCCAGGATCGCGCCGCACGCCGCGAGGGGCGACGCGCGCCTCTCGGTCTCTTCCGACATGCCGCCCGCCATCGGCGGCGGCCGGCGCCGGTTGCGTGCCTCGCGGAATCGAGCGCGGCTCAGTCGGCGGGGCGGCCGAGGCCGAAGCCCGCGTGCAGCGCGCGGACGGCGTCCTCGCCCTGCCCCGCGTCGATCAGGCAGGAGACCTTGATCTCGCTCGTGCTGATGGCCTGGATGTTCACCCGGGCTTCGGCCAGGAGGCGGAACATCTTCGCGGCCACGCCCGCGTGGGAGCGCATGCCGAGCCCGACGATGGAGACCTTGCAGACCTCTCGGTCGAGGAGGATGGCGCCGCGCTGCTCGGCCTCGATCGCGGCCTCGACGATCTCGCGCGCCGGCTCCGCCTCGCCGTCGGTGACGGTGAACGTGACGTCGGTGCGGCCGTCCTCGGAGACGTTCTGGATGATCATGTCGACCGAGATGTTCCGCTCCGCGAGCGCCTCGAAGATCGACGCGGCGAGGCCGGGCTGGTCGACGACGCCGCGCACGATCACGCGCGCCTCGTCGTCGTTCTTGGTCACGCCGGCCACGACGACCGACTCGAGCGCTGGGTCTTCTTTCGTCACCACGGTCCCCTCCGCGTCGGAGAAGCTGGAGCGCACGTGGATGGGAACGCCGAACTTCATGGCGACCTCCACCGAGCGGATCTGGAGCACCTTCGCACCGAGCGAGGAGAGCTCGAGCATCTCCTCGTAGCTGATGCAGCGTATCTTGCGCGCGTCCGGGCAGATGCGCGGGTCGGCGGTGTAGACCCCGTCGACGTCCGTGTAGATCTCGCAGACGTCGGCCTCGAGCGCGGCCGCGAGCGCGACGGCGCTGGTGTCCGAGCCGCCGCGGCCCAGCGTGGTGATGTTGCCCGCCGCGTCCACGCCCTGGAAGCCGGCCACCACCGCCACCCTGCCCTCGCCCAGGACCGCGCGCAGGCTCGAGTCGTCGATCGCCTGGATGCGCGCCTTGGTGAACGCGCCGTCGGTCTGCATCCGGATCTGGTGGCCGAGGAGCGAGCGCGCGGGCGTGCCCATCCCCTCCAGGGTGATCGCGAGCAGCGCGGAGCTGACCTGCTCTCCCGTCGCGACCAGCGCGTCCATCTCTCTCGGATCCGGGCGCGCGGACAGCTCGCGGCCGAGGGCGAGCAGCCGGTTGGTCTCACCGGCCATCGCGCTGACCACCATCACCACGTCGTGGCCCGCCGCGCGCGCCCTCTGGACCCGCTCGGCCACGGCGCGGATGCGCTCGGGAGACCCGACGCTGGTGCCCCCGTATTTCTGGACGATGAGGCTCACGGCGGACGGAGCTTAGCAGCCTTCGACGCGCTGCGTCATTCGGCCGTCATTCGGTCGGCGCGTCCTCGTCTTCGCCCTCGTCTTCGCCGGGCGCGGCGGGCGGCGCCGGCTCGGGGCGGCGGCTGGGCGGCGGGGTGCCGTACTCGTCGGTGAGCTTGCGCCGCAGCCGGTCGAGCAGGTGGCGCTCGACGTAGCTGGGCATGGCGTTCACCTGCATCACCACGCGCACCACGGGGGTGCCGTTGTCGTCCTGGGACCGCACCAGCTCCAGGCTGCCGTGGTGGGCGCGGCCGCCCTCCTGGTACTGGAAGAGGATGTAGCCGATGTCCTCGTCGCGATCGTTGATCGGGAAGCGGAAGTCGACCGCGATCAGGCGCACCGCGGCGCGCCAGGTCTGGTCGAACGAGTAGGTGTAGGCGTCGCTCGTTCGCGCGGCCGCGGTCGACGTCATGCCGAGCGGCGCGAGGACGCCGAGCCAGATCACGAGGAGAGTCCGAGCGCGCATGGCCCGAGCCTACGGACGCGGGATCCGGGGTCCAAGAAATGCGCAGCGGGTGCCGAGAGGCCCGCAGGGCCGCCTCGGCGCCCGCCCCGTGCCCCTGCCCTTGCCCTTGCCCGTGCCCGCGGCCTCGAGAGACAGACGCGCGCCCGCGGTTCTGCGCCGAGCGGGCAAGGGCCGGCTTCGCAAGGCCGCTTCGTCAACGCTCGCGGGCAGGGGCACGGGCACGGGCAAAGGCAAGGGGAGCCGGGCGCTCTTTCGGCGCCCGGCTCAGGAGTCCTTCGGGGGCGCGCGGAGCAGATCCCCGATCGAGAAGCTCATCGCGTTGAGCGGGATCAGCCCGGCCAGGGTGATCAAGAGCGCCTGCGCGACGAACATCAGGAAGATGTAGGCCTCGCCCTCGGCGCCCACCACGCTGGTCGCGAAGTAAAGCTTCAGCGCGGTCGAGATCGCGAGCTGGAAGTTCCCGAACAGGCCCGGCCCCGCGGGAAGCAAGATGCCGATCGCGAGGATGCCCATCACCGCGACCGCGTGGCCGAAGGTCATGTCGAGGCCGGCGCCCCAGCCGAGCAGCCACATGCCGAGCGCGTTCAGGCCCCAGTAGAGGAGCGTCTCGAAGAGGAAGCCCGACGCGAGCTTGGGGTCCGCCATCGAGCGCACGCCGTCGGCGACGCTCGAGACCTTGGTCGCGATCAGCTCGCCGAGGCGCTTCGAGATGCGCCCGACGGTGCCGTGCACGAGCCGCACCGCGAGGACCCGCTGCCAGAGGAAGAGCGCGAGCGCGATGAACGCGGCGCAGAACACCGCGACCGCCAGGTAGCCGTAGTACGGGAGGCTGCGCGCGATCTCGTCCTGCGTCTCGAGCTGCGGCAGCGCCACGAGCGCCCAGACCACGCAGAGGCTGGTCACGAGCCCGTCGATCACGCGCTCGACCGCGACGGTGCCGAGGCCGGCCGAGACGCTGACCCCGTGGCGCAGCTTGGTAAGGGTCGGGCGCGCCATCTCGCCGAGCCGCAACGGCAAGGCGAAGATCGCGAAGAAGCCGATCCAGTTGAGCAGGACGCCGTCCCAGAAGGGGATGTCGTCTTTCACCGGCCGGATGAGGTAGCGCCAGCGCGTCGCGCGGAAGAAGTGCGTGGCGAGCAAGGTCCCGAGGTAGGCGGGCACGGTCCACCAGCGGACGGACGAGAAGCTCGCCGCCTCGGGGATGATCCGCACCCCGCCGCGCTGCACGACCCAGGCGAAGAGGCCTCCGAGCACCAGCGAGACCAGCAGCTTCGGGAGGATGCGCCGGGCGAGCGAGGGCTCTGTCTGGGGCTCATCGACCATCGGAAGACGGCGGAGCGTAGAGGGGCAGGCGCCTGGAAACCAGCCGGAAACCGTGAGCGGGTCAGGAAGGTCCGTGAGCCGCCCTGACGCTCGAGCAGGACGTGGCGGCCGCGGCGGAGGATCGGCACGTAGCCGCGGCCGACGAGCTCCCGGAGGTCGCGCGGGCGGTCGATGAGCGCGGTGAAGAAGCGGGGGGCGGCGGCCCGGAGGAGCTCCTCCTGTTCGAGGTACCAGTCGCGCACGAAGGGCTCGCGCACCTCCTGGAAGTGCGTCTCGTTGACGAAGCGCGACGGGGACGAGAGCCCGCTCACCACGTAGTACGCGGGCTCGAAGCCGCGCGCGTGGAGCTGGTCCCGCGCCGGGTCGGCCCCGAGCGCGCGCATCCGCTCGCCCGCCTCGACCTGGAAGCGCAGATCCCACGCCGACTCGCCGCGGAAGAGCGAGAGGTTCGCCCGCGGATCGAGCCCCGAGGGGATGGCGTGCTGGAGGGCGAAGCGGGCGTAGGTCAGCGACGGATTGGCCTGCCACGGAGGTCCCGTGGCGATGACCACCGCCGCGACGAGCCCGGCGAGCGTCAACGCGATTCGCCTGCGTCGCGCCTGCGTCAGGGCGAGCGCGCCCAGCCAGGCGACGGGGCCGACCAGCGCGCCCCAGTGATAGACGACGAGCTTGCGCTGCACGAGGACCGCGCCGAGCGAGAGCGCGAGCAGCGCGAGCGCCAGCGGGAGCCGACGCGCCGTGCGCCGGGCGGCGAGCAGCACGATCGCGCCGACGACCAGGACCGTCACCACGCCCGCCCGGTCGAGCAGGAACGCGGCGCTGGCCTCCCCGAGCGCGGCCGGGCGCGCCTCGGCGTAGGCCGGGAGGTAGCGCGCGAGATCCACCACGCCCGGCCAGGCGCCGACGGCCGCGAACAGGGCGAGCGGCGCCGCGAGCGTGGCCGCGCCCGAGAGCGTCGCCCAGCCGAGCGCGCGCCCGGGCCGCGGCCGGACGGCCAGCGCGAGCCCGATGGCGAGGCACGGCAGCGCCGCGGTCAGCTTGAAGAGCACGGCGAGGCCCGCGCAGAGGCCCGCCGCGAGCCCCCGCCGCCGCGCGCTCCCTGCGCCGAGGCTCCCTGCGCCACGTGTCCCTGCGCCACGTGTCCCTGCGCCGAGTGTCCCTGCGCCGAGCCCCGACGCGACGCCCGCGAGCACGAAGAGGCACTGCCAGATCTCCGTCTGCCCGGCGTGCCAGAAGTCGAAGAGCGCGTAGTGCACGGCCACCGCGAGCAGCGCGCCCACGCCGACGCCGCCCGGCCGATCCGTCAGCCGGCCCGCGAGCGCGCCCGTGATCAGCACCGCGCACAGATCGACGACCCGCGCCGGCCAGAACGCGTCGCCCAGGAGCGCGGAGGGGAAGTACGCGACGTAGATGCCGGGGGGCTTCAGGTCGAACACGTCGACGTAGGGCCAGCGCCCGCCCAGCCACTCGCGCGCCACGTAGTGAAAGAGCGCCTGGTCGCGCCCATAGCCGTAGGCGAGCGACGGCAGCCCGGCGAGCGCGGCGAGCGCCACGCCGAGCGCGTCGGGCCACCCGGTGTCGGGCCAGAGGGCGTCGGCGCGAGCACGCACGGACGCGGTTATAAGCTACCGTCCACGTCGTGCGCCCCGAGCGAGTGCAGAACCCGCCCGACGAGCCCTGCGGTGAGGGCAAGTACGAGCTCGAGATGCCGCCGCTGCCGCTCGTGGTGCCGCGGCACGAGAAGCGGCTGATCGCGCCGCTGCGCAAGGCGGCGCAGACCCGCGACCCGGACGAGATCCTCGTCCGCGCGGTGTGCGTCGCTTACCGCGCGCCGCCCGGGGACGAAGACGCGACGCGGCTCGCGCACGCCACCGCCGATCTCGCGGTCACGGGCGGGGCGGCGGCCGAGCTGTTCGCGCGCGGCGGGACGACCTGGGGAGATCTCGCGAGCATGGCCGCGGCGCGCCTGCCCGGGGTCGACGCGGGGGACACGCGCCTGCGCGGTCACGCGGCCGCCCTGCTCGAGCGCGCGCAGCGGGTGAGCGTGCTGCTGCGCAAGAGCGACGCGGATCGCAAGACGTATCGCCTCGCGTTCCCGGAGCTGAAGGGCTGGATCGGCGTCTCGGGGGAGGACGACGCGCCGCACCGACCGGTGAACGTGCCGCAGTCGCCCTTCCCCACCCACTACGCGACGGTCCCGGTCGATGGCGAGCCCTACCGCACCCGCTACGTCTGGAGCGGACCCGACGACGCGCCGCTGATCGTGCTGCTGCACGGGCACAGCTCGCGGGTGGAGGAGTACGACGAGCTGGTCCGCGCGCTCGGCGAGCTGCGTCACGCCGACGGCCGGCGGAAGTGGGCCATCGCGGTGCCGGATCTTCCGTCGTGTGGGTATACGACCCGCGTCGACCCCGACGAGGTCGAGGGGAACGGGAAGTGGCCGCTGCTCGACTTCCTCGAGCGCTTCATCGAGGCCTTCGTGGACACGATCTGCGCGGAGCGCGGGCGCCCGGCCCGGCTCGCCGCGGTCGCGGGCGGCAGCCTGGGTGGCAACCTCACGCTGCGGCTCGCCGAGGCGCGCGTCCCCTGGGCGCGGAGCTTCGCGGCCTGGAGCGCGGCGAGCGTGTGGACGTCGATGGAGGGCGACCTGATCAAGGGCTGCGCGCTCCGCACCACGCGCGAGCGCATGACCGACGACGAGGTGGAGTCGTCCCGGCACGACTACTTCCAGCAGGTGTTCGTCGACGCCATCTGCGGCACGGGCCGGCCCCAGCCGAAGATGTGGTATCGCGATCACTGGCCCTGCGCGGCCCGGCACACGAACCGCGCGATCTGGGATCGACGCGAGATCTACGGGCCCGAGTTCCGGCGCTTCCACTGGCAGGTCGCGCACGAGCAGCTCGTCTTCAGCCACGTGCAGATGACCGACGGGCGCGCCCCGTGGCAGCGCATCCGCGGGCCGGTCTTCCTCGCGGCCGGGGATCAGGACAACTACATGTGGACGCACATCCACGACCGCACGGCCGACCTGGCGCGCCACCTCGAGGCAGCCGGCGTGAGCGGGCGGTGCCGCCTCTTCGAGGACACGGGCCACTCCATCCAGGACGAGCGCCCGGCGCTCCTCGCCCGCGAGCTCGACGCCTTCCTGGACGAGATCTGAGCTACCAGCGCAGCCGCAGCGTGATCGCGCCGAGGCCGCGCTGCGTCTCGTCGACCGCGACGTCGATGTGCACGCCGCACGCCTCGCCGACGCCCTCGAGCGTGCCCATGACGCCGACGAGGAACGCCTCGTCGTGGCGGACCAGCACGGGCAGGTCGCGCATCGAGAGCCGCAGCCCGCCGTCGAGGTCGTCGACCTCGATCTGCCCGACGTCGCGAAAGATCAGCGCCCACGTCATGGGCAGCCGGCGCAGGAGCCGCTCCGGGTGCCCGCGCAGCAGCCGTCCGCGGGTGACGGGCGCGAAGAGGGGCTTCTGCATCAGCTCGAGCGTGAGGCGCGCGCACGCCTTCGCGTAGCGCTCCCGGCCCAGGACCTCGTAGAGCGCGGCGTCGACCTCGAGGTGCATGCGCATGTCGAGGAACGCGAGCGAGGAGGCCGACCGGATGGCGCTCCAGGTCTCGTCGCGCACCGCCGCCACGACCCGCCGCGCGTCCTCGGGCGGGAGGCGCTCGGTCATGCGGACCGAGCTCTGGGTGTAGCTGGCGCGCACCTTCACGCCTTCAGGGTACGACGCCCGAGCGGGCGACTTGAAGGTCGGGCGGCGGTCAGAGGATGACCTCGCCCGCGAGGACGCGGCGAGGGTTCTCCGAGAGCAGCTCCTCGGTCTCCTCCTCGCCGACGAGATCCTTCAGCCGCTCGATGGCCTCGCCGACCCGCGGCACGTCCTCCGGGCGGTGCGTGTCGCTGCAGGCCGCGTAGTACACGCCCTCGTCCAGCATGCGCTCGGCCGCCTTCTGCGCGCGGCGCCCGTAGCGGCCGACGAGGCTCATCAGGTCGAGCAAGGCCACGCAGCCCACGTCGAGGAGCGGGTCGAGCGGGTCGGTCTTGCGGCCGAGCGCCGCGTAGCGCTCCGGGTGCGCCAGCACGGGCCGGACGCCCTTGACCTGCATCTCGAAGAAGACCTCCTCGACCCGCTGCGGCCAGACCTCGTAGTGGAACTCGACCAGCGCGGCCTTGCCCCCCGGGTACGGGAGCGCCTCGCCATCCTGGAAGAGCTGCCAGAAGACGTCGTCGCAGTAGTGCTCGGCCGCGAGCCCCGTCTCGGGCAGGTCGGGCACGCCGTCGAGGATGCCGCGGGCCTCGGCGTAGGCGCGCTCGAGCCCTGGCTTGCGGTTGTCGAACATCGCCGTGCGGATGTGCGGCGTGGCGATGACCTTCGCGTAGCCGAGCCCGTGCAGCCCGGCGAGCACCCGGATGCCTTCGTCGAGGGTGCGCACCCCATCGTCGATGCCCGGGAGGTAGTGGCAGTGCAGGTCGACGTAGCCTTCGCTCATGGCTGCGTGACCTGTCGGTAGGCCTCGGGGAGGAGCGCGAGGAGGCGCTCTCGCTCGGCCAGGCTGGGGTCGTCGAGCACCCGCTCCAGGAGGTGCTCGAGCACGTCGCCGACGGCCCGGCTCGGTTCGACGTCGAGCGCCTTCATCACGTCGCCGCCGCCGATGGGCAGCTCCTTGGGCAGCAGCGGGACGCCCGCCGCGAGCTCCTCCTCCGCGCGCGCCGCGAGCGCGTCGACGTCGAGGCCGTCCGCGCGGCCGAGGGCGAGCACGTCGTTCACGTGCTCCCGGCCCACGTCGCGGAGCCAGCGCCGGAGCTGGGGCGCGTCGAGCGCGTCGGCCGACGGCACCGCGGCGTGGCTGGCGAGGTGCACGACCCGCTTGCGCTCCTGGTTCGAGGCGCGGATCTCGCGCAGCCACGCGTCCACGCGCGCCGGCGCCGCGTGCACGTCCACCCAGAGGGCGGCGAGGCGCAGCTCCACGTCCGCCGGCGCCGCGTCGAGCCGCGCCATGGTGCGCGCCCACGCGTCGCCGTCGAGCGCGGCCATGTCCGGGCACGTGACGTCGAGGATCCCCGTGCGCCGCATGACCTCGAACGCGGCCGAGGGCGCGTCGCTCTTCTTCAGCGCCTTCTTCCACTCCTCGTGGACGCGCTCGGGGCTGACCTTGCGGAAGGTCTCCAGGCTGCCCGGGATCGCGGCCTCCGTCTCCGGCTCGAGGGCGAAGCCGAGCGTGCCGCAGAAGCGCGCGGCGCGGAGCACGCGGAGGCCGTCCTCGCCGAAGCGGAGCTTCGGGTCGCGCACCGCGCGGATCACCTTGGCCTCCAGATCGGGCAGGCCTCCCCAGGGATCGACGAGCTCGTCGGTGAGCGGATCGTAGGCGATGGCGTTGACGGTGAAGTCGCGCCGCTCGAGGTCGTCCTCGATCCGGTGCACGAACTCCACCGAGTCGGGGCGGCGCCCGTCGGTGTACTCGCCCTCGCCGCGCAGGGTGGTGACCTCGTACGCCTCGCCCTTCCACAGGACCGTGACGGTGCCGTGCTCGATCCCGGTCGGGATGGTGCGCGAGAAGGTCCGCTGCACCTCGCCCGGCAGCGCGCTGGTCGCGAGGTCCCAGTCGTTGACCGCGCGGCCCATCAGCAGATCGCGGATGCAGCCGCCGACCACCCAGGCGCGGTGGCCCGCCTCCTCGAGCCGTCGACAGACGGCCAGGACCTCCCGCGGGATCGCTCCGTCTCTGAGGCGGTGAAGCACGGCCTCCCCTGCCTACCCCGCTCCGGGCCTCGCCGCCAATCTCAGCGCGGCGTGCCGGGCGAGGTGCTCTCGCCCTCGAGCGGCGGCAGCGCGTAGGTCTCCGACGCGAGCTGCTTGCCGTGCGTCTCGAGCGCGCGGTCCTTCAGCTCGCGCGCCTCGGCCGCCTTCTCGGCGTCGTTCGGCGCGGTGCGCTCGAGGAACGCCGCGAAGCGCTCGCACGTCTTGGCCAGCTCCACCTCGTTGCCGAGCTCCTCGAAGAGCGCCATCGACTGTCGGTACGCCTTGTCCGCGTCGAGGTGGCCCTCCTCTCCGCGCGCCGCCTCGATCTCGGCCAGGGTCCGGAGCGCGACCCCGAGGAAGGGCTTGCTGCGGGCCTGCTCGAAGAGCGCGACCGAGCGCGTGACGTAGGCGTGCGCCGCCGGGTGGTCCTGCAGGAACATGTGGCTCTTGGCCAGCCCGCGGAGGATCTCCGCCTCGAGGATCCGGTCGCCGAGCGTGGCGCTGATGCGCTCCGCCTCCTGCAGCACCGAGATGGCCTCCTCGGGCTTGCCCTGCCGGTAGCTCGACTCGCCGAGGTTGGTGAGGATCACCGCCTCGCGCATCCGGTCGCCGACCCGGCGCGCGTACTCGAGCGCCTCGTTCCAGCGCGCGCTCGCCTTGCCGTGCTCGTCGTTGTCCTGGTGGATGGTGCCCAGGTTGTTGAGGGTCTGGGCCATGCCGGGCGCGTCGCCGATCTCCCGACGGATCTGGAGCGCCTCCTGGAACGCCTCGAGCGCGGCGTCGAAGCGGCCGCTGTCCTGGTAGACGAGCCCGAGGTTGTTGAGGCTCAGCGCGATCGAGCGGCGGTCGTGCACCTCGCGTCGCAGGTCGAGGCTGCGCCGCATGAAGCGCTCGGCCGCCTCGTAGGCGCCGCGCATCCAGTGGACCTTGCCCACGTCGTCCAGGCTCGAGGCGACGCCGCGGAGGTCGCCGGCGGCGTCGAAGAGCGCGTGGCCGGTCCCCAGGTTGCGCATCGCCTCCTCGAGCTGCCCGATGGCGCGGAAGACGCGGCCGATGCGGTTGTGGGCCGCGCCCCCCTTCGACTTGCTGTCGAGGCGATAGGCGAGCGCGAGCATCTTGCGGAAGGCGACGAGCGCCTGCTCGTTGCGGCCGACGAGCTGCAGCACGTCGCCGTGGTGGTGGTGCGCGTCGAGCTGGCGGACCACGTCGACGTCGCCGAGGAGCGAGAGGCCGCGCTCGTAGTAGTCCGCGGCCTTCGCGTTGGCGTAGCGCTCGCGCGCGCGGTCCCCCGCCGCGAGGTAGTAGTACGCCGCCTGCTGGGCCGCGCCGCCGCGCTCGTAGTGGCTCCCGAGCAGCTCGTTCGCCTCCTCGCCGCGATCGGGCAGGCGCAGCTCGAGCCACTCCGCGACGCAGCGGTGGTAGCGCTTGGCGTCGCTCGCGCTGATGAGCCGGTGCAGCGCGTCGCGCTCGAGGTTGTGCTTGAACGCGTACTCCTCCTCACCCGGGATCGAGGAGTCGTCGAAGCGCATCACGTAGTCGCGATCCTCGAGCTGCTTGAGCAGATCTCGGTAGTGCGCGGCCAGGTCCTCGGCCCCGCCCCACATCTCGGGCGCCTCACGGGACAGGCGCCCGAGCGAGACGAGCGCGCCCAGCCAGAACACGCCGCCCATCGCGGCCGCCTTCTCGAGCAGCTCGCGCTCCGAGGGACCCATGGACGCGATGCGCGCCGCGATCGCGTCGTCCACCGAGAGCGGCAGCTGCGCGTCGTCCAGCCGCGCGAGGTCGACCCTCCACGAGCCGTCCTCCTGCGGGACGAGGGTGCGACTCGACAAGAACGTTCGCACCATCTGCTCGAGCAGGTAGGGCGAGCCGCCCGCCATGTCCACCGCCGCCTCGACCAGCTCGGAGGGCGGGCTCGCCACCGGCGAGATGAGCGCGCGGACGAGCGCGCCCGCGTCCTCCGCGCCGAGCGGCGCGAGCTCCAGCCGCGTCTGGCGCGGGCCCTCCGTCCAGTCGGGCCGCCGCGTCAGCAGCTCGGGGCGCGCGCTGACCACGAAGAGGATGGGCGCGTCGGTGACGCTCTCGGCGAGGTAGCGGACGAGATCGAGGGTCTCGTCGTGGGCGCCGTGGAGCTGCTCGAAGGTCAGGACCATCGGCCCCGCGGCCGCGTCCGCCTCGAGGAAGCGCCGCAGGACCGCGCGCGAGATCCGCCCGAGCTGCTCTTCGTCCGCCTCGAGCGCCTTGGTGAAGGGCGACTCGGGGAAGGTCACGTCGAGGTAGGCGCCGAGGAAGTGGAGGAACTCGGTCACCCGGCGATCGTCGAGGAGCGCGGTGACCTGCTCGCGCAGCTGCTCGCGCGCGGCCTCCTCGTCCTCGTGATCGGGCAGCTCGAAGCGCGCCCGCAGGATCTTCTGGATCACGCCGTGCGTGGGCCCGCCCTGGTGGGCGACGCCGCGGTAGGTGCGCGCGCCTGGCTCGCCCTGGCACCGCTCGAGCAGCTCGGACACGAGCCGACCTTTGCCCATGCCCGCGCCGCCCAGGATCGTGACCATCCGCGGCGAGCGCTCGCTCAGCACCGCCTGCCACGCCGCCTCGAGCTCGCCGAGCTCCCGCTCACGCCCGATGAGGGGCGCGCGCGGCAGCGGCATCGACGTCGAGATCTGTGTGGCTTCGCCCCCCAGCTCCGTGCTCATGATGGGCGGGATTCTACACGCTGAGCCGCGACGAGCCCGTGATTGTGGTCGAACCCGATCGGGGACCATATTGGGGACGCATGGGACACGGTCACGCGCACGACCATCACGGCCACGGGCATCATGGACATGCTCACGGCCACGCGCACGATCACGGGCAGGCGGCGCCCCGTCGCGCGCTGCTCGGGGCGCTCGCGCTCACCGCGACGTTCATGTTCGTCGAGGTCGGGGTCGGCCTCTGGTCGGGCAGCCTCGCCCTCCTCGCGGACGCGGGGCACATGCTCAACGACGCGGCCGCGCTCGGGCTGTCGCTCTTCGTCACCTGGATCGCCGCCCGGCCGCGCACCGTCAAGCACACCTTCGGCTACCGGCGCGCCGAGGTGATGGGCGCCTTCGTCAACGCGGTCGCGCTCGGCGTGGCGGGGGTCCTGATCGTCGTCGAGGGCGTGGAGCGGATCGGGGCGCCGACCGAGGTGCGCGGCATCGGCATGCTGATCGCCGCCGCCATCGGCCTCCTCGTCAACCTCGCGAGCGCCTGGATCCTCACCCGCCACGGCGGCGACTCCATCAACGTGCGCGCGGCGCTCTTTCACGTGCTCAGCGACGCGCTCGGCTCCGTCGCCGCGGTGATCGCGGGCGCGCTCATCCTCGCCTTCGGCTGGACCATCGCCGATCCCATCGCCTCGCTCCTCATCGCGATCTTCATCCTCGCCGGGGCGTATCGGCTCCTGCGGGACACCACCCACGTCTTGATGGAGGGCGCGCCGCGCGGGGTCGACGTGGAGGACCTCGAGGCGACGATCCTCGGGACCGAGGGCGTCGACGAGGTGCACGACCTGCACGTCTGGTCGCTCGTCCCGGGAGAGATCCTCCTCAGCGCCCACGTGATCCTGCGCGCGGGCGCCCACGGGACGGACGTGGCCAAGCTCGTCGGCCTGCGGCTCGCGCTGCACGGCGTGCACCACGCGACCATCCAGCCCGAGGCGCCCGGGCCCGGCCTGGTGGAGATCCGCCGCAAGCGGGCTCAGGGCTGACCGAGGCCCGGCAGCGCCGTCCACCGGGCGCCGTCGTCGCTCGTGAGCACGCGCAGCTCGTCTTCGTGGCGGCCGATCAGCATCACGGTCGATCCGTCGGTGGCCAGCCGCGGCGCGCCGCAGAGGCCCTCGGTCGGGTCGGTCCAGCACGCCGCGGGCACGGAGACCGCGATGGCCTCGCCGTCGACGCGCGCGAGCCGGACGGTCGCGCCCTCGGGCTGCGCGCTCCACGCGACGAGGGTCACGCCGCGGAAGCGGACCGCGTCGAAGCCGCGCGCCGCGCCCTCGGGGGCGGGGGCGTCGGCGCAGCCCGCGTCGTCACAGCGCGCGCGGCGGAGCGCGCCGTCCTCGAGCCACCAGATCTCGGCCGCGTCGGTGTCGCACGCGATCCGGATCGCGCGAGGCGTCGGCGGGCGCACGGCCCCGTCGAGCGCATGCAGCGCGCCCGTGGGCGAGCGGGCCACGATCCCCCGGGCGCCGCCGGCCGCGATCCAGCCGCCGCAGACCGCGAGCTGGAGGGCTCCCGGAGGGACGGGGAACGTCGCCTCCTCGCCCGAGAACGAGAGCCGCCCGCCCTGCTCGCTCCCGGCCCAGACGAGGGCCTCGTCCGTCCACGCGAGGGTCGCCCGCTCGGGGAGCGACAGAGGGAGCCGGACCTCGGCCGCGCGCTGCGGGGGCTCGCCCTCCCCAGGGAGCGTCGGCTCGGGGAGCGTGAAGCGGCGCAGCTCGTGGCCCGCCTCGGCGCGCGCGGCGACCCAGGCCGTCGAGCCGGTGACGTGGATCGCGCTCGGCACGATCGCGGGGTGGCCCTGGAGCCAGACGGTCGGGGCCAGCTCCTGTCGCCCCTCGAGGAACGCGCCCGCCCCGGTCGAGCGGTGCACGCAGCCGTCCTCGTCGCACTGCGCCTCGGCGGTCGTCCAGAAGACCCAGGGCGGCGTCGCGTCCAGCTGCATGCCGCGCACGCTCGTCTCGCGGCGCGTGTAGCGGAGATCGACCCCGCCGCCGGCGACGCGCACGTGCGAGACCCGGGTGTCGTCGATGGCGCCCGCGATCAGCGCGCCGTCCCGGAGCACGACCGCCCACTCGCCCTGGAGCGAAACGCGAAGCGGGATGAGCGAGGGCGTCGGGAGCGGCGCGGGCGCGAAGCGGATGGCGTCGCGATCGGCGCGCAGGCCGGCCTCGCCCGTGACCAGGCCCAGCTCGGCCAGCGCGCCGCGCAGCCGCTGGAAGGCGCGCATCGGTCGGTCGGGCACCGAGACCTCGCCCTCCCCGCGCGCCCGCGCGAGCGCCTCGAGCTCCCGCCTCGTCAGCTGCGCCGTGGCCCGCAGCCCCGCCTCCGCGTTCTTCACGTTCGGGAACAGGAAACGCGACTCCTCGGGCGGGATCGCGTCGAGGAGCGGCAGGCAGCGCGCGGGCCAGTCGGGGCCGGCGTCGACGACGAGGGAGGCGTACCGCGCGCGCTCGCCGCTGGGCAGCCCCAGCCCGGGGTCCTCGAGCGCCTCCCCATCGAAGAGGCAGGCGGTGAAGGCCGCGAACCGCCCCGGGACCTCCCCCGCGCGATCGGGCCCCCGCGAGTAAGGGATGCCGAGCAGCACCGCGCCGAGCAGCACGTTGACCGCGGCCGCGATCAGGAACGGCCGGACGCTGGGGCGGAACCGCGCGGTCTCTTCGTCGAGTTCTCGGCTCATGGTTCAGCCCGTCGAGATGGAACCAAAGTCGCGATTCGTGCGTCCTAACGCCACGGACCGGCGGAGGAAAGGAACGATAGCGGCCCCCTGGGCGCGCCCCTATACTGCGCCGGTACGAGGCCCAAGACCCCGATCTCCTTCTCGGTCCGATAGGTTACGGACCCGAAGCGACAGGACGAGCCCGAATTCATGGACGAACAGAACCCTCGCACGACCTCGCCGCGCCCCCAGAGCTGGTGGAAGCCGCTCCTCGCGGTGGGCGCCGTGGCCGCAGCGTTCGCGCTGACCTTCTTCTGGCCCCAGCGCAACGGGCTCGACTTCAACATCGACGGCTCGGCGCGGGCGCAGGAGGTCCGCGAGCAAGAGGCGTACGACCTGACCGAGCTCCGGGTCATGAACCGGGTGATCCTCCACGTGAAGAATCACTACGTGGAGCCCGAGCGCATCGAGCCGCGGCGCATGCTGCTCGCCGGCCTCAACGCCGTGCAGCGTCAGGTCGCGCCGGTGCTGGTCGAGTACGAGGACGGCCAGAGCCACCTCACCCTGCACGTCGACAACCAGGAGCGCCGCTTCCAGGTCGATGACGTCGACAGCCCGTGGGCGCTGAGCTTCCGCTTCCGCGAGATCTTCGGCTTCCTGCAGCAGAACCTGCGCGGCGAGGACGTGGAGCTGCGCGACGTCGAGTACGCGGCCGTCAACGGCATGCTCCGCACCCTCGACCCGCACTCCGTCCTGCTCACGCCCGACGTCTACGAAGAGATGCGCATGAGCACGCGCGGGGAGTTCGGCGGGCTCGGCATCGTCATCTCCATCCGCGACGGGCAGCTGACCATCATCCGCCCGATGGAGGGCACGCCGGCCGGCCGCGCGGGGCTCGAGCGCATGGACCGGATCGTCAAGATCAACGAGGAGTCCACGCTCAACATGCCGCTCAGCGAGGCCGTCAACCGCCTCCGCGGCGCGCCCGGCTCGCAGGTCAGCATCTACGTCGTGCGCGAGGGCCAGGGCGGCTGGACGCGCCCCCGCCGCTTCGATCTGACCCGGGCCGTGATCCACATCGAGTCGATCGAGTCCCGCATGCTCGGCGACGGCGTCGGCTACATCCGCATCAAGAACTTCCAGGGCAACACCCACGAGGACATGCGGCGCGCGCTCGCGCAGCTGCACCGTGAGGGCCTCCGAGGGCTGGTGCTCGACCTGCGCGACGACCCGGGCGGTCTGCTCGAGCAGGCGGTCCGCGTGGCGGACAGCTTCCTGCCGAGCGGCACCATCGTGACGACCTCGTCGAACGACCCGGCCCAGCGGGACGAGAAGTTCGCGCGTCAGGAGGGCACCGAGCCGAGCTACCCGATGGTGGTGCTCGTCAACGGCGGCAGCGCCTCGGCGTCGGAGATCGTCGCGGGCGCGCTCAAGAACCACGACCGCGCGCTCATCGTCGGCCAGCGCACCTTCGGCAAGGGCTCGGTCCAGGTCCTCTACGACTACGAGGACGGCTCCGCGCTCAAGCTGACCATCGCGCAGTACCTGACCCCCGGGGACGTCTCGATCCAGGGCACGGGCATCGCGCCCGACATCGCCATCGACCCGATGACCGTCGATCGCGAGGACATGGATCTGGCCGTCGACCAGCAGTACATCCGCGAGTCGGATCTCGCGGCCCACCTGACGAGCGACCGGGCGCGCGACGCGGACGCGGCGGCCGAGGTGCTCCGCTACTACCTGCCGAACGACGTGCGCATGCGCCTGCGCGAGGCGAGCCCCGAGGACCGCGAGGAGAACGAGGAGGAGCAGGAGTTCTTGCTCCGGTTCTCGCGCCTGCTGCTCTCCCGCGCCCAGCACGCCTCCCGCCGCCAGATGCTCGTCGACGCGCAGCCCGTGCTCGAGCGCGTGCGCCGCGAGGAGATGACCCGGGCGACGGAGGAGCTGCGGCGCCTCAACGTCGACTGGTCCGAGGGCACCGACCAGGGCGAGACCACCGTCGACGTCGCGGTCTCCACCGACCGCAGCGACAACACCGCCGCCGCGGGCGAGCCGTTCGAGCTCCGCGTCCGCGTGACGAACACGGGCGCCAACCCGCTCTTCCAGCTCCGCGGCGTGACCAAGAGCGACAACCGCCTCTTCGACGGGCGCGAGGTCGTCTTCGGCCGGCTGAACCCGGGCGAGACCCGCGAGTGGACGGCCACGCTCGGCATCTGCACCACCGAGAACGACCAGCGCACCTGCACCCTGCCCCGGCACCTGTCGGACCGCGCGGACGGCATCCGCGTCGAGTTCGAGGAGGCGCACGGGCACGCGCCGCCGCCGGCCGAGGTGCGCGTCCAGACCCGCGCGCTGCCCCGCCCGCGCTTCAGCTACCAGGTGCAGGTCGCGGACAACATCGAGGGCAACGGCGACGGCCGCGTCCAGCGCGGCGAGCAGGCGACGGTCTTCCTGCATCTGCGCAACACCGGACAGGGCCGCACCTACGAGACGCAGGCCAACCTGCGGAACCTCAGCGGCGAGGGCGTGCTCCTGCGCGCCGGGCGCTTCCGCATCGACGACATCCAGCCGAACGGCGAGCGCACGGTGGCCTTCACCTTCGAGGTGCTGCCCGACTTCTCGCGTGACGTGGCCAAGCTCGAGGTCTCCGTGGTCGACACCGATCTCCGCGAGGCCTTCACCGAGCGGGTGGAGATCCCGATCGCGGACGCCGGCCCCGCGCCGACGGAGCGCCGCGGCCGGGTCACCCTCCGGGACGGCGCGGCGCTGCGCGAGCAGCCGGGCGCCAACACGGACGTCGTCTCGCACGTGCGCGAGGGCAACCTGAGCGTGCCCGTCGAGGCGGAGCTGAACGGCTTCCTGCGCGTCCAGATCGCCGAGGAGCACCCCGCGTGGGTCGCGGCGAGCGACGTCACCCAGGAGCGCGCGAGCCGGACGGCGCGGGTCGAGGACGACCTCAACCACCGCCCGCCGGAGCTGACCATCGACATGCCGAGCCTCGTCACGCGCGACGAGTCCCTGCGCATCCGAGGCACGGCCCGCGACGAGACGCGGGTGCGCGACCTCTACATCTACGTCGGCGCGCGCAAGGCGTTCTACCAGTCCAACCGGGACAGCGACGCCCCGCGCGAGGCCACGTTCGACACCGCGGTGCGCCTGCGCCCGGGCACCAACTACATCGTCGTCGTCGCCCGGGAGAACGACCAGTCGATCTCGCGCCAGACCTTCGTGGTCCGTCGCGACGGCCCGAACGGGGAGCTCCTCGAGACCCCCGAGCAGCCCGACGAGTGGTTCCAGATGGGCGTCGACGAGGAGTGACGGCGCGCCGCGTCGGCGGCGCGTGCACTCAGTCCGCGTGGAGGGCGGCGGAGGCGACCAGCCGGTCGCGGAACCGCCGCCAGTCCTTCTTCACCTGCTCGCTGCCCTCCCGCAGGTGGTAGTCGGTGATGCGCGTGACCGTGAAGCGCGCCGCCGCGGCCAGGCGCGCGGTCCGGAGGAAGCGGCGCTCGGCGGGCTCGAGCGGTCGCACCGACGCGTAGCCGCGCTCCATCGCCCGGAGGAGCGGCTCCGACAGCGCGTCGCCGTAGCACCAGGCCAGCTGGGTGACCGCGAGGTCGTACACCCACAGCCCGTCGCTCGCGCTCTCCCAGTCCAGCACGCCCACGACCGCGTCCCCCTCCCAGCGGAGGTTGTCGCGGAACAGGTCCCCGTGGATCACGCCGCCTGGCAGCCCGGGGTCCCACGCCGCGTCGACCTCGTCGAGGGTCGCGCGGAGGAGCGTCACCGCCTCCCGCAGCTCCGGGCGCTCGAGGGGGGCGATCTCGGCCTCGAGGCGGCGCCGCACGTCCCCGAGGGTGAAGCGGCCCTCGCGGCGCTCCGGGAAGTCTCGGGCCGCGGCGTGACAGCGCGCGAGCAGCCGACCCACCGCCTCGGCGCGCGCCTCGGTCACCATGCGCTGGCAGACCTCCTCGCCGCCGAGCACCTCGAAGAGCGCGGTGGGCTTTCCCGCCACGCGCAGCTCGCCGGGCGCGGGACCGGACGGTCCGCGGACGCGGCGCGGCACGGGCACGCCGGCCGCCTCCAGGTGGGACAGCAGCGCCCACTCGTACGCCACGCCGTCGCGCTCTTGCTCCTCGTAGATGCGCGCGAAGACGCGCCGATCGGCGTCGACGAAGAAGTTGGAGTTGACGCTTCCGGCGAGCACGCCCTCGACCGCGCGGGCCTGGCCGAGGCCGTGGGCGCGGGTCAGGCGGTCGGCGTCTCTCAGGGGGAGCGGGGTGTAGACGGCCACGGCGCCGATCATAGCGCGTGGCGCGCGGGCCCCGTCCGGTTTACAGAGCCCGCCCCACCGGTGTACCCAAGTAACGTCGAGATGGAGCCCGCCGAGGCCAATCGCGAGAGGCGGGGCGAGTGATCGCCCTCTTCCTCTCGCTTCTGTGCGTGGGGGCGAACGCGTTCTTCGTGGCCGCGGAGTTCGCCCTGGCGAAGGTGCGCCCGAGCTCGCTCGAGGCCCTGGCCAAGCAGGGCGACCCCGACGCGGCGCGCGCGTACGAGATCACCAAGCGGCTCGACGCCTACCTGTCAGCGACGCAGCTGGGCATCACCCTCGCCTCCCTCGGCCTCGGGTGGCTGGGGGAGCCCGCCCTCGCCCACCTCATCGACCCGGCCCTCGAGCGGATGGGGATCGACGACCCGACCGTGGTGCACGGCATCTCGCTGACCCTCGCGTTCGGCGTGATCACCATCGCGCACATCGTGATCGGCGAGCTGGTGCCGAAGTCGCTCGCCATCCAGCGCCCCGAGCAGGTCGCCCGCTGGACCGGGCGGCCCCTGCGCTGGTTCTTCTACGCCAGCTACCCCGCCCTCTGGGTGCTGAACGGCTCGAGCAACTTCGTGCTGCGCGCGCTCAAGCTCCCCGCGCCCGACCACGCCGAGGGCAAGCTCAGCCTGGAGGAGCTCCAGCTGCTCATCCAGGCGTCCTTCTCGGACCGCGGGCTCGAGGGGACCAAGCGCGAGCTGCTCGAGCGGGTGCTCCGCGCCACCGACCGGCCGGTCCGCGCGGTGATGGTGCCGCGCGTCGACATGCACGTGCTCTCGCTCGCGGACGACTTCGACAGCTGCATGGCGCAGGTCCGCAAGTACGGCTTCAGCCGCTACCCCGTGGCGGAGGACGGCGACCCGGACAAGATCGTCGGCTACCTCTACGTCAAGGACATGCTGATGGCGTCGCGCCGCCCGCGCGGCCGCATCGGCGACCTCAAGCGGGACATCCTCTTCGTGCCCGAGAGCCGCTCCGTGGGCGAGCTGCTCACCGAGTTCCAGAAGACGAAGATCCCGATCGCCCTCATCGTCGACGAGTACGGCGGCACCAGCGGGCTCGTGACGCTCGAGGACGTGGTCGAGGAGATCGTGGGCGACATCCAGGACGAGCTGCACATCGACGAGCCCCGCATGCGCCTGACCGAAGAGGGCGGCGCGGTGGTCGACGGCTCGCTCCCCATCGCGGAGCTCTCCCTCGACGGCCTGGACGCGCCTCCCATCGAGGGGGCCGAGACGGTGGGCGGCTACATCCTCGCCAGCCTCGGCCGGCTCGCCCACCCGGGCGACCGGGTCCGGCTCGGCCGCTTCGTCGCGGTCGTGGAAGACGTGCGCGAGCGCCGCGTGAACCGGGTCGCGGTCCGGCCGGCCACCGATGAGGAGCTGACCGACCCGGGCGCCCTCACGAGCACGCGCCCCCCTCCCGCATGATCCCGACGCGCCGGCATCACGGTTGACCCCGGTATTCGCAGGGCGGCGCGGGCATGCTAGACCGGCCGGATGCCTCCGAAGCTGTCGCTGGTCCGCGGGGAGAGCCCCTTCGACGCGCTGATGCGCGCCGCGGAGCAGGACGCGGAGGCCGCCGAGGGGTTCGCCCTGGCGTACGCCTCGATGCCGCGTGAGGAACGCGCAAAGCTCGTGGACACTGTCATCGCCGACGCGGAGGCCGCGGGGCGCTCGCCCGCCGGGCCGCTGATGCTGCTCCTCGCCGTGGAGGAGGAGCTCGACCTCGCCAAGGGCATCGCGAACGCGCTCCTGGCCTCGGAGCCGAAGCTCGCGCGGCGCGGGATCGACGCGGGCTGGGTGTGGGGCGCGGAGACCGAGGGCGGGGTCGCGGTCGTGCGCCACCTCCACGGCGGCTTCGTGGAGCTGCTCCGGGTCGGCTGGGAGGGGACCGACGTCGAGGTGGACAGCGTGCCGCTCGCCCACGAAGAAGAGCTGCCGGATCGTCGGCGGGCGCTCGGTGTGCCGCAGAAGGCCGAGCGCGTGCCCCTCGAGCGCGCCATCGACCGGCTGACCGAGCAGCTCTGGCGCGTGCGCCGGAGAGGCGGCGACCTGCCCGAGCGGCTGCGCGCGTACGCCGACCTCTTCCGGGTGTCGCGACACGCTTGACCGCGGATGGAGCGTGGTGTGTCCTCGGCGGCGGGGATGTCGAGTCAGCCCGACGAAGCGTTCGTGAGAGAGCACGAAGACCTCGTGCGCAAGCACGCCCTGCGCGTGAAGGCGCAGTTCGGCCTCAAGACCGAGCTCGCGGAGCTCATGGGGTACGGCTTCCAGGGGCTGCTCGAGGCCCGCGAGCGCTTCGACCCCGAGCGCGGCGTGCAGTTCAGCACCTACGCTTACTACCGGGTGCGCGGCGCGGTGCTCGATGGCGTGCGGGAGATGGCGTACCTGCCCCGCAAGGTGCACGCGCAGCGCCGCGCGGCCGAGGCCCTCGACCGCGCCGCCGAGGAGGTCGCGCTCCAGCGCGCGAAGACGCCCGAGGCGCGCGCGGACATCCAGAAGACCCTCCAGGCGGTGGACGACATCCTAGGGAAGACCTGCGCGGCGATGGTGCTCGGCGTCGTCGGTCAAGCGGACGAGGACGCGCCGGAGGGCGCCGAGAGCGCGATCATCGATCGCGAGGAGCACGCCGCCGTGCGCGAGGCCCTCGAGGTGCTCGACGATCGCGAGCGCGCGCTGGTGGAGGGCCACTACTTCGGCGAGCGGACCCTCGAGGAGATCGGGGCGGAGATGGGGATCTCCAAGTCCTGGGCGTCACGGCTCTGTACGCGCGCGCTCGGGAAGATGCGCGCCGCGCTCCTGCTGACCGACGCCTGGCCGTAGCCGGCGGTGTTCACGGGCAGCGTGCGAGCGCGCGGCGGAGCGGCGTCGACGCCGGACCACACGCCCTCGGCGACGAGACCGGATCGAGGGGGCGCGCGAGCAGCCGCAGCGCCGCCTCGTAGCGGCGCAGCTCGGCCGCCTCTTCTTCCGAGGGGGCGAGCGCGAGCAGCGCGCGATAGGCGGTCAACGCCTCGGACCACGCGCCGCGCTCGCGGGCGAGATCCGCGCGCAGCCGCAGCCCCTCGCGGTGCTCGGGATCGCGCGCGAGGAGGCTCCGCACCGCGCGCGCCGCGTCGTCGGGGCGGCCGGCCTCGATCAGCGTCCGGGCCAGGCCGAGCCAGAGCGGCGCCGCGTCCGGGTCACGCACGAGCCCCGCCTCGTAGACCTCCCGCGCGTCCTCGTGGCTGCCGCGGCCGCGATACGCGTCGCCGAGCCGCTCGTAGGCGCGCGTCGAGCGCGGATCGGCCTGGAGCGCCTCGCGGTAGTAGCCGATGGCGCTGCCGCGATCCCCGGCGCGCAGGAGCGCGTCCCCGGCCCGGATGAGGGCCGCCGCGCGGGGGGACGCCGAGCGCTGGGCGTGGGCCAGCCCGGCGGGGGCGAGCAAGAGCAGCAAGGCGAGCGCGCGGATCACCCCGAAAACATAGCCTCTGCGCGCCTGGGCCGCCCGGGTGGTGCGCCCTGGCCCGGATCCCTATACTGCGGCGCTTTCCCGCATCCGACCCACGCATTGCCCGGCCGCCGGGTGGAGATTCCTTCGTGGCTTCCCGCACCCTCGGGCGAGAGGGCGCACGCGACACCGTCGACGGTCGCGCCCTCGCCGCCTACCTCGCCTTCTTCCTCTCCGGCGCGTCCAGCCTGATCTTCCAGACGATCTGGACGCGCATGCTGCACCACGTGTTCGGCGCGACCTCCGTCGCGATCAGCACGGTGCTGACGGTCTTCATGGCGGGGCTCGGCCTCGGCGCGTGGCTCGGCGGCAAGTACGCCCACCGCATCAAGCACCCGATCATCACCTACGCGGTGGCCGAGATCGGGGTCGGGATCTGGGGCCTGCTGATCCCGCTGATGGTGCAGTCGGACGGCTGGCTCGCGACGGTCAACGCCTTCCTCCGGGCGGAGCTCGGGGCGGAGTCGGGCCTGTTCATGGTGGCGCGCTTCCTCTGCGTCGCGCCGCTGCTCATCGTGCCGACCACCCTGATGGGCTCGACCCTGCCGCTCCTGACGCGGCACTTCGTGCGCGCGAGCGAGCAGGCGCGCGAGGCCGGCAAGCAGGTCGGCTGGCTCTACGCGATCAACACCTTTGGCGCCTCGACCGGCCCCCTCCTCTCCGCGTTCATCCTCCTCCCCACGGTGGGCCTCGCGGTCACGAACGTCGTGGCCTGCTCGATGAACTTCACCCTCGCGGCGATCATCTGGATCTTCCGCAAGCCGCTCCTCGAGGGGCTGTGGCAGCCGGGTGAGCCGCTCGGGTTCTGGCCGGGCACGGCCGACGCGAGCGACGTGACCGTCGCCGCCTCCTCTTCGAGCGAGACCGCGAGCGTCGACGAAGGAGAGGCAGAAGAGGCGCCCGACGCAGAGGCGGGCGACGACGACGCGTCGAAGGCGAAGAAGACCAGACGAAAGAAGGCGAAGAAGAAGCGCAGGGCGGCCAGCGCGGCGGAGCCCGTCGACGAGGAGCTCCCCATCCCGGAGCTGGCGCGTAAAGGCGCCTTCCTGGCATTCGCAGCGAGCGGGGCCGCGGCGCTCTGCTACGAGGTCGTCTGGTCACGCGCCCTGGCGATGACCATCGGCTCGTCGATCTACTCGTTTGCGCTGATCCTCGAGACCTTCCTGATCGGCATCGCCGTCGGCGCGGCCGCGATGAGCGCGTTCCTGGGCAAGAAGAGCGCGCCGTTCGCCGGGGTCGCCTTCACGTCGATCGTGCTCGTGTTCCTCGCGAACATCCCGTGGGCGGTCGACATCGTCGATCCCCAGGACACCGAGATCCGCTTCGACGGAGGGCTGACCAACTACCTCCTCTTGAGCTTGTTCTACGTGGCGCCGATCGTGCTCGCCCTGATCTGGGCCGGGAGACGCGCGAGCAGCGCGCGCCTGAGCGACATCGCCTTCCGCGACGACGAGGGCTCCTGGAAGTCGCTGATCGTGACCGTGATGGCCGCGATCCCGGTCGCGGCCGCGGTGGTGAACACCATCCGGTTCCCGGGCTTCCTGCCCCAGATCATCATGACGGTGGTCGCGCTCGTCGCCACGTTCCTGGTGCTCGCGTCGCTGCTCAGCCGCTCGTCGGTGCTGCTCGTCGCCATCATCCAGCTCTTCATCGCGGGCGCGACGGTGGCCTCCTACATCTGGCAGGACGAGATCCCGTACGCGTTCGCGCAGCTCGTCGTGAGCATCCCGAGCGGCGCCCTCCCCGACCACGTCGGGCAGGTCCAGTTCTTCATGTTCCTGACCGTGGTCTTGTGCACCTTGCCGGCGACCCTCGGCATGGGCGCGATGTTCCCGCTCGTGGTGCGGATCTGGACCAAGGGCGGCGACGGCATCGCGCGGGACGTCGCCCACGTCTACACGGGCAACACCGTCGGCTCGATCATCGGCGCGTGGCTCCCCGGCTTCATCCTCTTCGCGCTCATCGGCGCGGAGCGGACCCTCCACCTCGGCGTCGCGCTCAACATGGTGCTCGCCCTGATCATGCTCATCGTCGGCGCGGCCGATCCCCACGAGGATCAGCGCTGGTGGAGCTGGCGACGCCTCGCCGCGATCACCCTCCCCGTGCTCGCGGCCGTCGCCGTGGGCGCCACCGCCTACCCCGTGCTCATCGAGGACTGGCGCTGGTGGACCCGGATCGGCGCCGCCGTCGGCTTCCTCGTGCTCTGCGCGGTGGAGTACCAGTGGCTCCACGAGGTCTCGCGCACCGACCGCGGGGGGCCGCGCCCCGAGATGGACGCGCGCGCGGTCGCCATGGTCGCCGTGCCGACGTTCGCCGCGGGGGCGCTCGCGGTGGTCGTCGTCGACCCGACCCAGGCGGACAGCTGGGCGCTCGGCGCGGTGTACTGGGTGCTCCGCGCGCTGCTCGTCCTGACGGGGCTGGTGGCCAGCTGGGCGAACTGGCGCGAGGTCGTCGCGCCGGGCCCCGCTCCCGTGCAGACCGAGGAGGCGCCCGGCGACGAGGCGGATCTGCCGACCTGGCACGCGGTGACCGTCTACATCCTCAGCCCCCTCATCCCCGCGCTGCTCGCGGTCCTCTTCGTGGGCACGCAGCATCCGTACAGCGACGAGGGGTTCAACATCCGCTGGAACCTCACCCAGATGACGCTGGGCGTCTTCCGCGTGTCGCTCGCCGGCAGCATGCTGGAGCCCGGCTGGGGCGCGCCGGAGCTCGTCTACTACGAGGACGGCCTGACCACGACCGTCAGCGTGGAGCGCTGGGGCCGCCACTACGCGATGAAGAACAACGGCAAGGTCGACGCCAGCAACGGCGACGACATGCCGACGCAGATCAACGTCGCCGCCTACCCCCTGCTCCTGCACCCCAACGGCCCCGAGGGGCTCGACGTCGCGGTGATCGGGTTCGGCTCGGGCGTGTCCGTCGGGACCGCGCTCCAGTTCCCCGTCGCGCGCGTCGACGTGGTGGAGCTCGAGCGGCACATCCCCGAGGCGGCGCGCTTCTTCGAGGACGTCAACCACCTCGACTACCGCCTCGACCGCTGGCCCTACGTGCAGATGGACCGGCTGACCGTCATCAACGACGACGGCCGCAACTACCTCGCCTCGACCCGCCGGCAGTACGACGTGATCGTCAGCGAGCCGTCGAACCCGTGGATCACGGGCGTCAGCGACCTGTTCACCGTCGATCACTGGCGCATCACCAAGCAGCGCCTGCGCCCGGGCGGCATCTACTGCCAGTGGGTGCAGCTCTACGAGCTGAGCCCCGGGAACATCAAGACCATCTACCGGACCTTCGCGTCGCAGTTCGAGCACGTGCTCGTGCTCAGCGCCGACGACCGCTCGAGCGACACGGTGATGCTCGGCTCGGACCAGCCGATCCGCCTCGACCTCGCGCGCGTGCAGCAGGCCTTCGCGCCGGTGGAGTGCCAGGACGAGGACCCCGCCGACCACTGCTACTGCGAGCGCGCGGCGGACGGCGGCGAGCTGCTCAACGCGACCTGCCCGTCCGAGATCGCGATCGAGCTCGAGCGGGCCAACGTCTACACGCCCTTCGACATCTTCGCGCGCACCCTCCTCGCCACGCGCGACGAGGTGATGGCGTACACGATGATCGAGGAGCGCCGGCGGGAGGGCGGCTACGAGGCGGTGCCCGCCTCGCACAACGCGAGCCGCTGCGAAGAGCCCGAGTGCCGCCGCCGGCCGGCCGTGCTGAACACCGACGACAACGCGCACATCGAGTTCAACGCGCCCCGCGACCTCATCGGCTTCTCGCGCTACGAGCGGTACCTCTCGACCGTCTACTCGGAGCAGTGGCCCTACGGGCACCCGCTCACGGCCCGCACCGGTGAAGGCGACGCGCAGGTCCCCGTGCTCGCCGGCTTCGGCGAGGGAGACGACGCCGCCCGCAACTACGCGGAGCTGGCGATGAGCATGATCGCGCACGGCCGCTACGGCTGGGCCGGCGACCTGATCGAGCGCAGCCAGCGCGCCGGCCGGGCGCGCGAGACCGCGGTGGCGCTCGAGGTACTGACGCACCTGCTGACGGAGAACAACGAGCCGGCCATCCGCATCACGCCCCCGATGCCCGGCCCCGAGATGGACCGCGACACGGCCGAGCAGCTGCTCGAGGGCTTCGAGTCCGTGCGGGACTCGGTCGACGAGCGCGCGTACGGGGCGGCCCTGATCGCGATGGAGAACATCCCCGCCCCGCTCCGGCGCAACAGCGGGCCGTCGATGCGCTTCCTCTACGGCTACCTCCTCTACAAGGCGGCCGACGGGAACTACCAGCAGCACCGGACGGCCATCCAGCACCTGGACGAGCTGACCCAGACGGACCCGGACTACGTGATCCGTCACCCCGAGGTGTATTACTTCCTCGCTCGCGCTCACGACGCGGAGGGCAACTACGGGCAGTCGTCGCGCGCCATGCGCGCCTACGTCGAGGCCCGCCTCGTGCCCGCGAACCAGGACGGAGACGAGGTGCCGGAGCCCGAAGATGGCGCGGCCCCGACCACGGATGCGCCGGGCGAGTCGCCGAAGCTCGAGCACGACGACCGAGGCTGATCCGCGTCTCGCTCATGTTTCGAACGCGATCCGGATCTGCCTGAGATCAGGCCAGAATCTCCCCCGAGCAGGTGCGTCGCCGGGTGCGCATCTGGGTCCGGTGCGTAAGCTTTTTCGCGGCGATCGGGGGGGCGAACGTGTAGTCCCCTTCGCACCTCTCGCCAGATCTTCGCACCCCTCGTTCGGCGCCATTTCGCCGCTGACTCGGTGAAGTGCGCGGAAGCATGAAGGAAACGCAAATGAGGCCACCCGGCCGATTTCCGTGGCACGAGGCGTGCTCAATACGAGTGCGATCGCAAGGGTCGGAGGGAGCGTCATGCAGACGATGAGCAACTCGAACGTGAGCCCGAACAACACCTCCAGAGGCAGCGTGCCCCCGGAGCCGCGCGCGCTCCGGATCCTGGCGAAGTCGGTCTTCAAGGAGCTGAAGTCGACCGGCCACTCCCGCTCGGACATCGTGGCCTTCGCGACGGAGATGCTCTCGCTCGTCAGCAGCGACATCCGCGGCGACGAGACCCTGAGCGAGCCGCCGCCCCCCGCCGAATAGCGCGCCGAGTACCGCGCCGGTCGGCCGGACCGAAGAGACGCCCCTGCCGTTCGCGGCGGGGGCGTTCGTCGTGGAGGCGCCTCCGCTTGACGCTGCGAATTCGCGCGGATATCTAGGCTCGCGGCGGCCGGAGCCGTTCTCCGCCGCGACGGCCGACTCTCCCCACACTCACCCAAGAGGGATCTCTTCCGATGGCTACCAAGATCGCGATCAACGGGTTCGGACGCATCGGGCGCTGCGTCGCCCGCATTCTCTTCGAGTCGGGCCGCAGCGACCTCGAGCTCGTCGGCATCAACGACCTGACGACGAACGACATGCTCGCGCACCTGCTCAAGTACGACTCGGTGCACCGCACGTTCGGCAAGGAGGTCAGCCACACGGACGACGCCATCTCCATCGATGGCAAGAAGGTCCCCTGCTTCGCCGTCAAGAACCCCGCGGAGCTGCCCTGGAAGGACCTCGGAGCCGAGATCGTGCTCGAGTGCACCGGCGTCTTCCGCGACCGTGAGGGCGCGGGCAAGCACCTCGCCGCGGGCGCGGAGCGGGTGATCATCAGCGCCCCGGGCAAGAGCGTGGACGGCACCTTCTGCGTGGGCATCAACACGAGCGCCTACGACCCGGCCAAGCACCAGGTCATCTCGAACGCGTCCTGCACGACGAACTGCCTCGCGCCCATCGCGAAGGTCGTGCACGACCAGTTCGGCATCGTGAAGGGCCAGATGGTCACCGTGCACTCGTACACGAACGACCAGCGCATCCTCGACCTCCCCCACAGCGACATCCGCCGCGCGCGCGCCGCCGCGATGTCGATGATCCCGACCACCACCGGCGCGGCGAAGGCCATCGGGCTCGTGATCCCCGAGCTGAAGGGCAAGCTCGACGGAAGCGCCATCCGCGTCCCGACCCCGAACGTCTCCATCGTCGTGCTCACCGCGCACCTCGCGAAGTCCACGTCGGCCGAGGCGGTCAACGCGGCGCTGAAGGCGGCGAGCGAGGGCGAGCTGAAGGGCATCCTCGGCTACGAGGAGACCGAGCTCGTCTCGAGCGACTTCATCGGCAGCACCTACTCCAGCGTGCTCGACGCGCCGAGCACGGCCGTCATCGAAGGCGACCTGCTGCAGGTACAGAGCTGGTACGACAACGAGTGGGGCTTCTCGAGCCGCATGGTCGATCTGGCGGCCCACGTCGCCAAGAAGGGCTGAACGGCATGCTGGACGGCATCCGCTCGGTCCGCGACCTCGACGTCGACGGCCGCCGCGTCTTCGTGCGCGTCGACTTCAACGTGCCGCTCGACGGCGCGACCATCACGGACGACACGCGCATCCGCGCCGCGCTGCCGACCATTCGCCACCTCATGGAGAACGGCGGCCGGCCGGTGCTCGCCAGCCACCTCGGCCGCCCGAAGGGGCAGTACGTGGCGGAGCTCTCGCTCGAGCCGGCCGGGGCGCGCCTCGCGGAGCTGCTCGACTGCGAGGTCCTGCTCGCCGACGACTGCATCGGCGACGGGCCGCGCAAGGTCGTCAGCGATCTGCGCGACGGGCAGATCGCCCTCCTGGAGAACCTCCGCTTCCACGAGGGCGAGGAGGCCGACGACGAGGCGTTCGCGAAGGAGCTCGCCCGCAACGGCGAGGTCTACGTCAACGACGCCTTCGGCGCCGCGCACCGCGCGCACGCGTCGGTCAGCGCGCTCCCCAAGGTCATGCGCGACAAGGCGGCCGGGCTGCTCATGGAGGCCGAGCTCGAAGCGCTCGGGACGCTCGAGCGACAGCCGCCCAAGCCCTACGTAGCCGTGCTCGGCGGCGCGAAGGTCAGCGACAAGATCGGCGTGCTCGAGGCGCTGATGACGAAGGTCGACGTGCTCGTCATCGGCGGCGCGATGGCCAACACCTTCCTCGCCGCGCAGGGCTACGAGATGGGACGCAGCCTCGTCGAGGACGACAAGCTCCCCCTCGCGCGCACCATCCTCGGCCGCGCGGAGGAGCGCGGCATGCGCATCCTCCTGCCCGTCGACGTGCAGGTCGGGTTCGACACCGACGACCGCGAGGGGCGCCCCGTCCCGGTCACCGACATCGGCTCCGGCGAGATGGCGCTCGACATCGGGCCCGAGAGCGTCGCGCGCTTCGCCGACGTCTTCCGCACCGCCAAGAGCGTCTTCTGGAACGGTCCCATGGGCCTGTTCGAGAACGAGGCGTTCGCGTCCGGCACGCGCGGGCTGGCCGAGGCGATCGCCAACGCCCCCGGCTTCACGGTCGTGGGCGGCGGCGACAGCGTCGCGGCGGTCCAGCAGGCCGGCATGGCGGACCGCTTCGACCACGTCTCGACCGGCGGCGGCGCCTCGCTCGAGCTGCTCGAGGGCAAGAAGCTGCCCGGCGTCGAGGCGCTCCGCGGCAAGGAGGCCGCCTCGTGAGCCGCCGCGCGCTCATCGCCGGAAACTGGAAGCTCCACAAGTCGGTGCGCGAGGCGGTGGAGCTCGCGCGCTCGGTGATGCACCGGGTCCCCCGCGACGCGACCTGTGAGGTGGTGATCGCCCCCGTCTTCACGGCGCTCTGGCCGGTGCACGAGGCCCTGGGCGACAACGCCCGGGTCGGCCTCGCGGCGCAGGACGTCTACTGGGAGAACGAGGGCGCCTTCACCGGCGAGGTCAGCGCCCCGCTCCTCAAGGACGTGGGCTGCGAGTACGTGATCGTCGGGCACTCCGAGCGGCGGCACGTCTTCGGCGAGACCGACGACGAGGTCCGCCGCAAGGTGGGCGCCCTGCTCTCCCACGGGCTCTCGCCCATCGTCTGCGTGGGCGAGAAGCTCGAGCAGCGCGAGGCGGGGGAGACCGAGGACGTGGTGCTCGGGCAGCTGGACTCCGCGCTCGATGGGCTGACGGCGTCGGGGATCCGCCGCCTCGTCATCGCCTACGAGCCCGTCTGGGCCATCGGCACGGGCAAGACGGCGCAGCCCTCGGACGCGCAGGCGGTGCACGCCGCCATCCGGGCACGGCTCGAGGCGCGCTTCGACGCGGAGACCGCGGCGAGCCTGCGCGTGCTCTACGGCGGGAGCGTCAAGCCGAAGAACGCGGCGGAGCTGCTGGCCGAGCCGGACATCGACGGCGCGCTGGTCGGCGGCGCGTCCCTGCGGGCGGACGACTTCGTGGCCATCATCGACGCCGCGGGCTGAGAGCCTGTCTCGCCCGCGCGGGGTGTGGCATATCCCCCGCGCGGGGCTGTTGGCGTCTGGTCAACGACCCAAAACCTGCTAGCGTCCCCGGCTCCTGAGGACTTCCCATGTGGTTCACCATCGTCTCGGTCATCTACGTCCTGGTCTGCGCCTTCCTGATCCTGGTGGTCCTCCTCCAGCAAGGTAAGGGCGGAGGCATGGGCGCCGCGCTCGGCGGCGGCGGCGGCAGCAACACCGTCTTCGGTGGCGCCGGCGCCGGAAACTTCCTGACCCGCCTGACCGCGATCGCGGCCACGCTGTTCATGGTGCTCTCGGCCCTGCTCGCCTACATGTCGACGAGCGGCGAGCGGAGCATGAACGTCATCGACGAGGTCGTGGCCGAGCAGACGGCGGACAGCGTCGGAGCGGCCGAAGAGGGCGACTCCGAGGGCGCGTCCGGCGAAGACGACGCGGCCGACGACGCAGCCGACGACGTGCCGCTGACCACCGAGGAGGTCATCGAAGGCGAAGCCGACGACGCGCTCGACGCGCTCGAGGACTCCTTCGACGACTCGCTAGACGATTCGCTCGACGAGCAGGCCCCCGAGGGCGACGAGGGCGCAGCGACCGAGGACGCGGAAGAGGCCGAAGAAGCCGACGCGCCCGCACCCGAGGCCGCGGCGCCCGCCGCGCGTCCGGCGCCCGCGGCCGCGCGTCCGGCTCCCGCTGCGGCGCCCGCCGCCGCGCGTCCGGCTCCTGCCGCGCCCGCCGAGGCGCCCGCGACCGACGAAGCCGCCGAGTAACCGGCCTCGCACGGTAGACCTGAAGAAGGCGCAGACACCCCCGGGTGCTGCGCCTCTTTTCGTTTCCCAGGCGGGCTCTCGTCAGCCGGGCAGCTGGATCGTCGAGCCCTGGTCGAGGGCGCGGAGCGCCTTCTCCGCCGCCTTCACGTAGTCGCTGAAGCCGTGCTCGGCCGCGAGGCGGAGGATGTCGCGGAGCCCACCGCGCGCCGCGTCGTCGTCGCCGCGGCCCTGGTCGACGATGGCCAGGTAGTAGCGGCCCTGGATCAGGTCCCACACGAAGCCGTGCCGCTCGGCGAACTCGTTCGCGCGGACCACGTGCTCGCGGCCCTCCTTGCTGCCGAAGCGGGTCGCGTCGATGAACCCGAGCACCCGCATGTTCGACCACTGCAGCTTCTCCCAGCCGTGGTCGCGGGCGACCTCGTAGCTGTAGCGCAGGGAGGCGAACGCGCGCTTGTAGTCGCCGAGCCGGAGGTGCGCCTCGCCGAGGTTGTGGGCGTTGACCGCCGCCTCGTAGGTGAGCCCGTACTCCTTGGCGAGCTCCAGCGCCTGGCTCGAGGCGGCGCGGCAGCGCTCGTAGTCGTTGGCGAAGAAGTGCGTCAGCGCCTCCATCTTCAGCATCTCGCACTCGGTGAAGCGGTCGCTCTCCTCGCCGCCCAGGCGCCGCGCCTCCTCGAGCGCCTGGAGCGCCCGGTCGGTGCGGCCATCCGAGGCGCTCGCGAGCGCGAGCGGGATCAGCGCGCGGACCTGCGCCTCCGTGTCCCGGAGCTCGCGGCTGAGCGCGAGCGCCTCCTCGAAGTGCTGGCTGGCGCTCCGGTGCTCACCGAGCCGGATGTCCGCCTCCGCCGTGGCCAGCGTGACGTCATGGAGCAGCCGGCGGTCGTCGATGCGGCGCGCGAGCTCGCCCGCGCGGTCGAGCCAGCGGCGGCCCTCCTGCGAGCTGACGGGCATGTTCACCAGCAGCCGGCCGCGCAGCATGCTGAAGCGGGCGACGTCGCGCTCGCGGTCCAGGGCTTCGCAGAGCTCGACCGCGGAGGCCATGCGGCGCGCGCCGCCCTCGAGGTCGCGGCTGCGGAAGCAGAGATCGCCGATCTGCGCGTACAGCTCGATCATCCGATCGCGGTCCGGCTCGGCCATCTGCGACAGCACGTCGATGGCGCGCTCGAGCGCCGTGACCGCGCCGCCGAGCGAGTGCTCGACCCGGAGGCGCTCCGCGGCGCGCACCAGGTAGTCCACCGCGCCCTGCCGGTCGCCCGACTCGCGCCGGTGCGCCGCGAGCTTCTCGGCCAGCTCGTCCAGGCGATCGGAGTGCAGCATCTCCAGCCCGTCGGCCACCGCCGCGTGCAGCTCGCGCTTGGACTCGAGCGTCAGCCCGTCGCGCAGCACCTCGCCGATGAGCTCGTGCTGGAAGTCGTACTCCGCGTTGCCGCGCGTCACGAGCCCGCGCCCCTCCAGGACGTCGAGCGCCTGCGCCACCTGCTCGGGGCTCTCGCCCATCACGTGGGCCAGCAGCTCGGCGCTGAAGCGCTCTCCCGCCACGCTCGCGACCTGCAGCAGGCTGCGATCGGTCGGTCCCAGGCGCGACAGCCGCGACGACACGATGCCGCGCAGGGTCTTGGGGACCTCCACCTCCGCGACCTCGACGTCGTAGTCGACCCGCCCGCCGTGGACCTTGATCGCGCCCGCGTCGGCGAGGGCCTTGAGGTACTCCTCGACGTAGAGCGGGTTGCCGCCGCTCTTGGCCGTGACCTCGCGCAGGAGATCGAGCGGGACCTCCTCGGCCGCGAGCCGGGTGCCGGTCAGCCGCGCCACGTCCTCGTCGCTCATCGGGCCGAGCGGGAGCTCGAAGTAGCTCGGCACGTCCGCCCACGCGTGCACGAAGCCCGGCCGATAGGACAGCACCACCGCCATGCGCGCGTCACGCGTGTCGCGGATCAAGCCGTCCAGGAGCGCCTGGGACTCGTCGTCCATGCTCTCGGCGCCGTCCCACGCGAAGACCGTCAGGCGGTCCTCGGCGAGCTTCAGCGCGATGCGCCCCAGCGCCGGCCGCAGCATCTGCGCCGGGTTCTCGATCGCGCTCTCGTCCTCGAGGGCGACGCCGAGGGCGACGGTGACGGCGGCGATCTCACCGGGGCCGAGCCCGAGCTCGCGCAGCCGCCCGATCTTCTCGCGCGCCTCCGCCTCGGCCTCGAGCTCGTCGATGCCCAGGATCGTGCGCAGCATCTCTTGCATCGCGCTCAGCGGGACGCTCCGCCCCTGCCGCGCGCAGCTGGCGACGTACATGCCCACGTCGTGCCCGCCGAGCTTGAGCCGCCGACGCGTCTCGAGCAGGAAGCGGGTCTTGCCGGAGCCGGGCTCACCGACGATCCCGATCACCTTCATGCGTCCGCGGTTCGCGGCCGCGAGCAGCTCCCCCATGCGGCGCAGCTCGTCGCGGCGGCCGACGTACTTGCCCGACGCGTCCGCGAGCGAGCGCTCCTCCTCGACCACGAAGGGCGCGTCGCCCTCCCCCGTCGGCGTGGCCTTGAAGAGCCCCGCGATGGCGCGGCGACCCTCCGGGCTGACCCAGACGTGGCCGCTCGGGGCCCGGTCGGCGAGCGCGCGGGCGCGACCCGCGATCTGCTCGAACTGATCGTCGCGCACCGGCTCGCCGTCGAGCCCGACCAGCATGCGACCGCAGTCGATGCCGACCTGCACCGCGACGCCCGGCCGGCCGGTCTGTGTGCCCGAGCGCGCCGATCGGGCGATGCGCAGCGCGCAGCTCGCCGCCGCCTCCGTGTCGCGCCCGTCCGGATCGCGCACCCCGAAGAGCGCGAGCAGCGTCGGCGAGGTCCCGGGCGGCGGCTCGTAGGGCACCTCCATGCCGCCGAAGCGCTTGAGCAGCCGCTCGATCACCGGGTCGTGCAGGAAGCGCGCGTCGGGGGAGCGCACGACGAGGGCCGTGATGTCCCGACGCTCCTGCGTGATCGTGCTCAGCGTGCGACGCGGCCGGTTGCTGCGGCGCGCGCCGGTCCGCGCCACCGGCACCTCGACCGGGGTGGCCTCCGGCGCGTAGGCGGGGCTGCTGCTCGCCTCCTGGTCGAAGACCGCGCGCAGCCGCGCGTCGTCGGGGGCCTGCGCGGCCATCTCGCTCGCCCGTCGGAGCTCGAGCAGGAAGTCGGCGAGGTCGTGCCCGCCCACCCGGCGGCCGCTCGAGTACAGGAACTGGACGAGCTCCTCGTAGAGCGCGCCCGCGTTGGGCTGTCGCTCGTCGGCCGTGGCGCTCATCGCGCGCTCCACGATGGCCGCGAGCTCCTTCGGGATCTCGGGCAGCCGCGCCGAGAGCGGCATGAAGTCGTGCTCCCGCACCTTGCGGAGCGTCTCGTAGGAGCTCTCCGGTACGTAGAAGGGGTTCTGCCCGGAGAGCAGCTCGTAGAGCACCGTGCCGAGGGCGAAGAGATCCGTGCGCCCGTCGACCGCCTCCCCGCGCGCCTGCTCGGGCGACATGTAGGCGTACTTCCCCTTGAGCACGCCGGCGTCGGTCTTCTCCTCGACCGCCATCGCCGCCTGCGCGATGCCGAAGTCGGTGAGCTTCACCTCGCCCTCGAAGCTGATGAGCGCGTTCTGAGGGCTCACGTCGCGGTGCACGATGTGGAGCGGCTTGAGCTGCGCGTCGCGTCGCCGGTGCGCGTAGTCGAGGCCCTTGGCGACCTCGCTGACCACGTAGACCGCGAGCTCCTGCGGGATGGGCTTGTTGAGCTTCTTGCCGCGCGCGAGGATGGTCGCGAGGTCGTAGCCCGCGACGTACTCCATCGCGATGAAGTAGCGCTCGTCGGCGCGGCCGAGGTCGAAGACCTGCACGATGTTCGCGTGGCTCAGCGAGACGGCGATCTTCGCCTCGTTGATGAACATCTCGACGAACTGCGGGTTCTCGCTCAGCTCGGGGAGGATCCGCTTGATGACGAGGATCTTCTCGAAGCCCTCGACGCCGTGCGACTTGGCCTTGAACACCTCGGCCATCCCGCCGCGAGCGAGCAGGTCGAGGAGCTGATACTTGCCGTAGAGGACCGGAGCTTGCTCTTCCATGTCGCGGCCATGGCGGCGTGCCCGCCAGTGACCCGTACGGCCCGCGCCGCTCGGATCACCCGTCCGCCCCCATCACGAGGCGTTGGCGCCAGGACCTCCCCCGCGCCGATGTCAGGAAGTATAAGCGATTCCCCGAGGTTCGCGCGAGTTGTACGGTTCGCGCCTCGTCAGATTTCCGTCGCCGCCTCGGAGGAGGACTCCGCGAACTGCAGCCGGTGGAGGCGCGCGTAGACGCCGCCGTGCTCCAGCAGCTCCCGGTGGGTGCCCTGCTCGACGATGCGGCCCTTGTGGAACACGAGGATCCGGTCGGCCTTGCGAATGGTCGACAGCCGGTGCGCGATCACGATCGCCGTCCGGTTCTCGAGCACCCGCTCGATGGCCTGCTGGAGGCGCGCCTCGGTCTCGCTGTCGATGCTGGCCGTGGCCTCGTCGAGGATGAGCACGTCGCGGTCGACGTAGAGCGCGCGCGCGAACGCGAGCAGCTGCCGCTCCCCGGCGCTGAAGTTCGCGCCCCGCTCGTCGACGCGGCCCTCGAGCCCGCCCGCGCGGCGCATCACGAGATCCCAGGCCCCCACCTGCTTCAGCGCCATCTCCGCCCGGTCCGCGTCGGGGGTGACGTCTCCGACGGCCACGTTCTCGAGCACCGTGCCGGCGAAGAGGAAGACGTCCTGCGAGACGACGGCGAAGCGACGGCGGAGCGCGGCCGGTGAGAGAGACCGGACGTCGTCTCCGCCCACCCGCACGTTGCCCTCCCACACGTCGTAGAGGCGCAGCAGCAGCGAGGTCACCGTGGTCTTGCCCGCCCCCGTCGCGCCGACGATCGCGATCTTCTCCCCGCGCTGCGCCGTGAAGCTGACCCGCTTCAGGATCTCGATGCCCTCGCGATAGCCGAAGGTCACGTCGTGGAACGAGAGCGCGACGTCGTCCGGATCGGCCTCGCGCTCGGGGACGGGCACCCCCGCGGGCGCGTCGTGCTCCTCCATGTCGAGGACGCCGAAGATGCGCTCCGCCGCGGCGAGCGAGGATTGCACGATGGTGAACTTCTGGCTGAGGTCCCGGATGGGCACGAAGAAGCGTCGGATGTAGCCGTAGAACGCGACCACCGTGCCCACCCACGGCGCGGTCTCGGCCGCGGGGATGTCTCCGAGCCGCACCGCCGCGTACCAGAGCACCAGCGCGATGGTGACCGCGCTGACCGACTCCACGACCGAGTAGAGCAGCGCGTCGTAGCGGATCGATTGGTGGTTGGCGTCGCGGTACGCGGCGTTGATCTGCTCGTACTCGGCCAGGCACTCCGCCTCGCGGCCGAACGCCTGCACGATGGCCACGCCCTGGACCTGCTCGGCGAGGTAGGCGTTGAGCTGCGCGATGCGGGTGCGGATGCGGCGGAAGGCGTCGCGCGCGAAGCGGCGGAAGAGGTTCACCACCACGAGCAGCGGGGGCAGCGCGGTCAGCGCCACCAGGGTCAGCCGCCAGTCGAGGTAGAGCATGAAGCCGACGATGCCGACCAGCATCAACAGATCGGCGAGCGCCAGCACCGCGCCCGAGGCGAAGAGCTCCCCGAGGGTGTCGGCGTCGTTCGTGACCCGGGTGACGACCTTGCCCACGGGCGTCCGGTCGAAGTAGTCGATGTGGAGGCGCTGGATCTTCTCGAACGTGTCCATGCGCAGCCGCGCGAGCACCCGCTGCCCCGCCATCTGCATGAGGTAGGTCTGGGCGAAGCTCGCGGTGAACTGCACGACGATCGCGGCGAGGAAGAGCCAGACCGCGGTGCTGAGCGCCTCGGTGGAGTGCTCGACGATCGCCGCGTCGATGGCGTCCTTCTTCAGCAGCTCCTGGTAGAGCGCGGCGAGGCTGACCACGGGCATCATCGCGAAGGCGACGCCGAAGAGCACCCAGTGACGCTTCGCGTACGGGACCAGCCGCCGGAGCAGCGTCAGGTCCGCGTTCATCTCGTGCCGCAGCTCCTCCTCGGGAGGCGCGAGCTGCGCCGGCTGCGCGCCGGCGGTCGTCTGGGCGTCCGCGCTCACAGCTCCGCCAGCTCCTCTTCGAGACGCTGCCGCGCGGCGATGCGCGCGTAGAGGCCGTCCGACGCGACCAGCTCGTCGTGCGTGCCCGACTCGACGATGCGCCCCTCGTCGAGCACGAGCACCCGGTCGGTGCGAGCCGCGGCCGCGACGCGGTTCGTGATCAGCACGAAGGTCCGCTGCTGCTTGGCGCGGTCGAGCGCGGCGAGGATGTCGGCCTCGGTCTCCGCGTCCACCGCGCTGAGCGGGTCGTCGAGGACCAGGACCTTCGGCTCGTTGAGCAGCGCGCGCGCGAGCGAGAGGCGCTGCCGCTGACCGCCCGAGAGCTGCACGCCGCGCTCGCCGACGATGGTCTCGAAGCCCTTGGGCATCGACTCGACCTCCTCGAGCACGCTCGCCTCGGCCGCCGCGTGACGGATGCGCGCGTCGGCGTCGGGGCCTTCGGGGTCGTCGAGCGCGAGCTTCAGGTTCCGCTCCACCGTGGTGGAGAACAGGAAGGGCTCCTGCTGCGCGTAGCCCACGCTCTCGCGGAGGGAGCGCAGCTCGAGCTCCGTCACGTCCACCCCGTCGAGCGCGACGGCGCCCTTCGGCGTGGGGAGCAGCCGCGGCAGGAGCGCGGCCAGCGTGGACTTGCCGCTCCCCGTGGGCCCGAGCACCGCCACCGAGCCGCCCGCCGCGACCTCGAGCGAGATGCGGTCGAGCACCTGCGCGTCGCCGTAGGCGAAGCTCAGACCGTCCACCGAGAGCGCGCCCGGCCCGTCCGCGCGCGCGGGCGACTCCGGCTCCTTCACCTCCGGCTCGGCGGTGAGGATCTCCACCACGCGCTCGAACGACGCCCTGCCCCGCTGGACGACGCTGAGGATGTAGCCGAACGCGAGCGTGGGCCAGACGAGGAGCGCGAGGTAGGCGTCGAAGGCGGCGTACTGCCCGACCGTCAGCTCGCCGTCGAAGACCCGCTGCATGCCGAGCCAGAGCGCGATGAGCGTGCCCAGCGAGGAGACGCCGAGCAGCACGGGCCACATCAGGCCGCGCAGGAGCACCAGCCGCATGGTGGTCCGGACGGCGCCCTCGTTCGCCTCGCCGAAGCGGTCTCGCTCGCGGCCCTCGAGCGCCATGGCGCGCACGAGCCGGACGCCGGCCACGTTCTCGTTGGCCCGGTCGCTGAGGTGCCCGAGCGCGGCCTGGTTGTCGGTCGACGCGCGGTAGATCGCCGAGCCGAAGCCTCGCGTCGCCAGCATCAGCAGCGGGTACGGCGCGAGCGCGTAGAGCGTCAGCTCGGGGCTGATCGCGATCATCAGCGCGATCGCGGAGACGAAGGCGATGGTCGAGTTGACGACGTTGAGCCCCGCGAAGCCGACGAGCAGCCGCAGCTGCCCGAGGTCGTTCGTCGCGCGGCTCATGATCTCGCCGGTCGGCATCTTCCGGAAGAAGCTCGGCCCGAGCAGATGGATCCGCTGCAGCACCCGGTTGCGCAGATCGAACTCCACGTCGCGGCCGACGTTGAAGATCCAGATCCGCGACAGCGTGCGGACCAGCCACATCACCGCCGCGACGCCCACCACCACGAGCGACAGATCCCGCACCGTGCCGAGGTCGTCGGCCTGCAGGGCGTCGAGGGCGTGCTGGAGCAGCCACGGGATCGACTTCTCGGCCGCGTTGGTGCAGAGGAGAAAGAAGATCCCGATCGCCAGCTGACGCCGGTAGGGCCGAACGGCCCCCCAGAGGGTGGGCCGCTCCGCCGATGCGCTCGCTTCACTCACGTCGGGGCGGCGAGCATGGTGTCGGCGCCCGCCCATGTCGAGGGGGACTGTCGAGGGGCCAGGCGATGGGCGCAGCTCAGCCGCGGCGGCGTCGCAAGAAGACCCCGACCGCGGCCGCCAGCAGGCCCAGCAGCCAGACGCCGCGTGAGGCAGGCTGCCCCGAGACACGGCAGCCGCAGCCGCCGGATGTCCCCGCCACCGGCTGACAGATCCGCACCGTCGGATCGGCGGTGGCCACGCACGTGAAGCCGCCTCCGGGGCACGGCGTCATGTCGTCGCAGAGCCGCGTGCAGTAGGTGTCGTCGCCCTCCACCGCGCAGATCCCGCTCAGGCACTCGCCGTTGTCCTCGCACGACGTCCCGAGGCCACCGAAGTCGGGCACGCACACGCTCGTCGACTCGCCGACCGGCGTGCAGGTGAAGCGGTCGGGGCACGGCATCTCGTCCGTGCAGAGCTCCGTGCAGAAGCTGTCGTCGCCGCGCGCGGCGCAGATGCCGCTCGTGCAGTCGTCGTTGACCTCGCAGCCGTCGCCCGGCGCGCCCGAGCGGCGGCAGGTCCCACGACACGGCAGGGCGCCGATGGCGCAGGCGTAGCCGGCGGGACACGTGGCCGCCCCGTCCGGGATGCAGCTCTGCGCGCACACCCCGCCGTCGCAGACGAGCGTGCCGCAGTCGGTGTCGCTGGTGCAGGCGTCGCCGAGGCCCCCGGCGCCCGCGCCCCCGCGCACGCAGTAGCCCACGTCACAGCTCGTCGAGGCGTCCGCGTCGCAGTAGAACCCGCCGGGGCACGAGCCCCCGGGGTTCAGCCAGTCGCAGCTCTGGGTGCAGGTGCCCGCCAGGCAGAGGCCCGAGTTGCACGCGTCGTCGCTGGTGCAGGCCTCGCCGAGCCCGGTGCCGCCGGTCGGGCGCGCCACGCACGAGCCGCCGGAGCAGATCTGATCCGCCGCGCAGTCGCCGTCGTTGGTGCAGCCGCCGGGCGCCGTGCCCGCGCAGCTCGGCGTGCTGCCCGAGACGCGGATGCACTGCCGCCCCGCGCTCGTCGAGACGCACCGATCGCCGCCGCAGTCCGCGTCGGAGCCGCACGCGCGGCCGCAGTAGCCGGCGCCGTCCGGATAGCCGAGGCAGTAGTCACTCGCGCCGCCGCACTGGCTGGAGTCGCTGCACGGCGCGCACACCGTGCCGTCACCGACCATCGCCTCGCAGGTGCCGTCCACGCACTCCTGCCCGCTGGGGCAGCCGGTCGTCGTGCAGTCGCTGCCGCTGCCCGGGTAGAGGGCGCAGATGCCGTTCTCGTCGTCCGGCCCGAGGCCGATGATGCCGCCGCCGTAGCTCGGCCACATCGAGGAGCCGCGCACGTTGGTGTGCCCGAGGCCGTAGTAGTGACCGCCCTCGTGCAACACGATGGAGTACGTGTTGACGTTGCTGAAGCTGCCGCCGCCGGTGGTCCAGGTGAAGTTGACCCCGTTCATCTCCATGTCGGCTTCGATGATGTTCCGACCCCAGCGCGGGCCGGTCACGCCGATCGCGCTGCTGCCGTGGCGCCAGCCGGACTCCACCCACCCGATGGTGGAGGTGCCCTCGTAGCTCCCGGCGCGCGCGGAGGTGCTGCCGTTGTAGCGCGTGGTCAGGCTGGTGCAGGAGACCCGCGTCCAGTCGTCCATGCCGCGCCGGACCTCGGCCTCGGTGGGCCCGAAGCCGCCGAGATCCGCCGAGCCTGCGCTGTTGAGCGAGTACGGCACCGGGGGGCGCCACACCGGGTTGCCCGAGGCGATCGGCTGCCACGCGAAGGCCGTGCTCGCGGCGAAGAGCCCCAGCACGAGGAAGAGCGCGAAGACCGACCGCCTCATCGCTCACCTCCCGACCGGTCGCGCCGCACCTGCCGCACGAAGTCGAGGAACGCGTCGAGCTGCATCGCGGGATCCTCACCCGGGGCCTGGACCGTCTGGCGACCGTCCGCCCAGCGGGCGAAGGCGATCCCGTCGAGGTCGCGCCGAACGATGGACGGGACCCCCGGCACGCCGTGGCGCACGCTGAACTTGCCCTGCACCATCTCGAGGGTGCGGAGATCGTGCGGCGCCTCGGCGCGGCGCTCGAGGAAGACGACGACCTCCTCGCCGACCGTGTACTGCGGCGTGCCTTCGAAGCGCAGGCCGCCCCCCTGCCACGTGCCGCCGAGCTCGCGCAGGGTGACCGTCTCGCCGCCCTCCCCCGCGATCCACGAATGGACGCGGAGCGTGACGAGGGTCTGCGGCTCCAGCCCGCTCTCCCGCATCTCGAGCCTCGTGCCGGTCCGCGTGACCGTGCCGTGCACGATCGCGTCCGCGCGTTGAACGAGCTGCTCGAGGGGGACCTCGACCATCACCGTGGCCGACGCGTCCGATGCGCCCAGCCAAGCCATACACGCCGAGAGCCCGAGGGCCAGCAGCGAGATTCGCCGTCTCATGAGACCTCCGATCGGTGGCCGGAGCCCCACCAAGCGCCCGGCCGGCGGGGAACGTAGCACACCGGTCAAGCCCGTTCCGCGAGCGCGGGCATCGGCGCGGCCTCCTCCTCGCGACCGGTGGGGAGTCGGAGGTAGCGACCGAGCGAGTGGACCAGCAGGTAGAACGGCCCCGTGTCGAGGAGCGCGGTGACCATCTTGAAGACGTAGCTCGCGCCGATGAAGGTCAGCAGCTGGGGCCAGAGCGCCGCCGCCTCGTCGATGGGGAGCGCGTGGCTGAGGAAGTGGGTCACGAGCGTGACGGCGATGGCGTCGACGAGCTGGCTGACGAGGGTCGAGCCGTTGTTCCGGAGCCAGAGGTGCTTGCCGCGGGTGAGCGTCTTCCAGAAGTGGAAGAGCTGCACGTCGACGTACTGCGCCGCGAGGTAGGCGGCCATCGACGCGGTCACCGCGCCGAACGCGAGCGCCCGGACCTGGAAGAAGACGCCGCTCGCGTCCTCTCCCTCGAAGCCCGGGAGGGCTCCGCCGACCCAGAGGATGAAGACGACCCAGGCGTTGAGCAGCAAGCCGACCGTGACCACGAAGTTCGCGCGCTTGCGTCCGTAGAATTCGCTGATCAGATCCGTGCAGAGGAACGTCACGGGGTACGGCAGCACCCCCACCGCGAGCGGCATCGGGACGTGCCACCCGAGCCCCGGCAGGGTGAACGAGAGATCGAGGAACCGGGTGATGCCGAGGATGTTCAGCATCGCCAGCGTGCCGAGGAAGAGCCCGGCCAGCACGATGAAGACCCGCTCGCGGCGCTCGTGCAGCACCGGCTCGTCCAGCCTGGGCAGCCCCGGGTGCTTGGCCTGCTCGGACGGCAGCAGGAAGTCTCTGCCCGTCTCGCTCATCCAGCGAGCCCGGACGACGACGCGGTCCGCTCGATCGTGCCCCAGCGCTTGTGGTGCTTGCCCGCCTGCGCGGTGTCGCCGAGCGCCTCGTAGAGATCCGGGATCGCGAGCAGCACCCCCGGCTGGGCCGCGCGCGCCTCGTCGAGCACGTGGGCGAAGTGCGGCAGGGGCACCTGCGCCGGCACGACGAGCTTGCCGAAGACCACCCGGTGCTGCTCCTTGGGCAGGTGCTCGTGTTTGACGAGGGTGTCGCCCGCCGCGCAGCGAGGGCAGACCATCTCGACTCGCTCGCCGTGGGGATAGAGGACCACGCCCTCCGGCAGCCCTTCGCCGATGGCCGCGACCTGCCCCTCCTCTTGCTGGAGGGCGAGGAAGCGGAAGCGGCGCTCGTCCCCCGCCTTGAGCCGCCCGAGGAACGGGAAGCGCGGCACCGGCCGGCCCTCGATCTCGCGGACGGCCACCGGCGCGCCGTCCCAGAGGATCACGTCGCCGAAGTCGGCGGCCGCCTCGCGGTGGGTGGGTGACCGCACGACGCCATGACACGGGGAGAGCGGCTGAGCCCACACGATCTCGAAGCCCGCGGCCTCGTCGGGGACGACGCGGGTCGGGTCCGTGCCCGAGCCGAGCGTGGGCAGCCGGACCTGCACGGGATCGAGGCCCTCGACGAACGGGAGCCCCGACTCCGTCCGCACCTCGAGGCCGAGCGCGGTCCACGCGTCGGCCGCCGTCTCCGCCTCGCCGCAGGCGGTGGCGCAGATGGCCACGTTCCACAGGGTGCCCTTGCGCGGCTCGGGCTCACCGGCGCGCGCGGCGCGGAACGCCTCGAGGGCGTCGGGGAAGCGACCCGCCCGCTTGTAGAGGAGGCCCAGATCGAAGCGCCAGCTCGCGCGCTCCTCCATGCCGAGCGCCTTGGCCAGGGCGGCGACCGCGTCGTCGGTGCGCTTGGGCCCGAGGAGCGCGAGCGCGTTCCCTCGGAGCGCGTGCAGCATGCCGCCGATGTCGGGGTCCTGGGCGAGCTCCCCCGGGAGCTTGCCGAGGCAGCGGCCGGCCGCCGTCGCGGCCACCGAGGCCGGGCCCTCCTCGAGCGGGGGCTCGTCCACCGGGCGACGCCCCTCGACCCGGATCAGCGCGTCACAGCACGCCCCGACGATGCCGGGGTCGGAAGGCCACGCGTCGAGCAGGGTCTCGGCCTCCTCGCGCAGGGTCGGCCGGCGCGGGGTGGCGCCGAGCGCCTCCGCCCACGCCCGCGCGACCGCGGGATCGTCGGTGAGCCGCCCGCGCAGGGGCGAGAGCGCCTCCCAGAGCGTGTCCAGGTCCGTGGCGCGGACCGCCCGGTCGAGCGCCTCGTCCCTGTCGATGGTCTCCGTGCCAGCCGTCATCGCGGCGAACCATAGACCCGATCAGACGTCGAGGCCGCCGCGCGCGGTTGGTGAGAGGCCTCAGTCGTCGGCGTCCGGGCTCGCCTCGTCCAGGGCCGGCGCGTGTCCCAGGGTCACCACGGCCTGGCCGCTCAGGGCGCCGGGGCCGACGGTGACGGTGAGCACGGTCCGCTGGCCGGGGCGGTGGCGGGAGAGCGCGCGCTGGAGGTGCGCCATCGACGGCGTGGGGCGGCCGTCGACCGCGACGATGATGTGGCCGGTCCAGGGCACCCCGAGCTGCTGGACCGCGGCGGGGGCGGGATCGGCGACGCCCGCGAGGCCCGCGCTGGCCGCGGGGCTGCCGGGCACGACCTCGCGGATGCGCACGCCGGCGTAGCCGCGGCCGCGGTAGTCGTCGCCCAGGATGCCGAGGAAGGCGCCGCGGGGGGCCCGGCGCTGCGCCTGAGGGGCCGGCTGCCGCGGAATGGGCGTCGCGTCCGCGTGCCGCTCGCCCGGCTCCTCTCGCGTCTGCTCCTCGCGGGTCTGGGCGACCCGGGCCCGCTCACGCACGCTCTCGAGCAGCGCCGTGACGTGGTTCGACGGGACCGCGAAGCCGATGCCGTGGCTGCCCCCGGTGCGGGAGAGGATGGCGGTGTTGACGCCGATCACCCGGCCGTCCGCGCTCACCAGCGGGCCTCCGGAGTTGCCCGGGTTGATCGGCGCGTCGGTCTGGATGAGCCGGCGCACCGCGCCGCCGCCGAGCCGCGAGCCGGGAGGCACGTCCCGGAGCGCGCTGACGATGCCCTGGGTCAACGTTCCGTCGAGCCCGAAGGGGCTGCCGAACGCGAGCACCGCCTGGCCCACCACCACCGAATCGGAGTCCCCGAGCGGGAGCGGTCGGGCCGGCGTGCTGCCCTCGATCTCCAGGACGGCGAGATCGTGGTCCGGGGAGTCGACGAGGATCCGCGCCCGGCGGGTCGTGCCGCTGGAGAAGCGGATCTCCAGGCCGTAGCGACGCGCGGGGCGGATCACGTGGGAGTTGGTCACGACCCAGCCCTCGTCACCGGTCACGAAGCCCGAGCCGGTCGAGGGGCCGCTCACGACCGAGACCGTGGACTCCTGCAGCCGCCGCGCGACCTCGATGCGTCGCTGCTCGTCCTGCTGGGCCTCGACCGCCTGCGGGGCCGCGAGCATCGCCGCGAGCGCGGTCATCGCGCCGAGCGTGGCGACTCTGCGCACACGGGTGCGGGCGGGGGAGAAGCTCGTCGTCGGGTACATCCTCATCGCTCCATAGATGGCCATCGGGCCGGGCGGATTCAACGTCCAACCCATCGAAGTGCGGCCGGCGCCGCCGGAGCCCGAGCCGGTTTCGCCGGTCGGGCGAGAGGGGGCGCGGGCCCCCTTCGGGAACTCAGGCCTTCAACCGAAGAGAAATCCGGAGGATTCCATGTTATTGCGAGGCCACCGGGGGACGCGGTAGCCTCCCGGAAGGGCACGGCATCCGCCGATTGCGCCCGCCGAGGGATCAGCACGGTGAAGAGGTACGGCGTCGGATTGACCGACATCGGGCGGCGAAGGATGTCGAACGAGGATGCGTTCATCCTCGACAACGACATCGGCCTCTATGTCGTCGCGGATGGCATGGGCGGGCACGCGGCCGGCGAGGTCGCGAGCCAGGAGGCGGTGGACACCGTGCTCGGCATGGTGCGCCGCGGCTACGCCTCGGTGGAGCAATTCCAGCACGAGGGCCCCACGGGAGACAACGTCCGCGGGGTCCAGCGGCTGCTGGAGAGCGCGGTCCAGGCGGCGACCTACATGGTCTTCGCGATCGCGGAGAACGACCCCGACCAGAAAGGCATGGGCACGACCGTCAGCGCCCTGCTGGTCATGGAGTCCCACGCCGTCGTCGCGCAGGTGGGCGACAGCCGGGTCTATCTCGTGCGCGAGAACAAGGTCTACCAGCTGACCGAGGACCACACGCTCGTGGCCTGGCAGGTGAAGCAGGGGATCATCAGCGAGGCCGAGGCCGCCCTGAGCCCGCACAAGAACGTGATCACGCGCGCCGTCGGCAGCCGCGACTACGTCCAGGTCGACACCCAGTGCGTCGAGGTGGGGCCCGGAGATCGCTTCCTGGTCTGCTCGGACGGCCTGCACGGCTACCTCACGGACGAGGAGATTCCTTCGATCCTGGCCCTCGGCCCGGAGGTCGCGGTCTCCCGCTTGATCGACGTCGCAAACGCGCGCGGCGGCCGCGACAACATCACCGCGGTCGTCGTCGAAGTCGCCGAGTGAGCCGCCGCTGAGCCTCAGTCGGAGGGGGCTTCAGTCGGAGGGGGCCTCAGTCGGAGGGGGCTTCAGTCGGAGGGGGCGCGCGGCAGGCCGCGAATGCCTCGGGGCACGCTCTCGAGGTCGCGGTAGCGCTCGAAGAGCAAGCTCTGGCGCGTCGTGAGCGGCACGCGCTCGCCCCGGATGAAGACCTGGCGTGCCCACGTGGTCACCTCGAACGGGTCCCCGGTCCAGACCACGAGGTTCGCGACGCGGCCCGGCGCGACGGCGCCGTAGCGATCCTCGACGCCGAACACGCGGGCTGGCTCGACCGTGAGCGCGCGCAGCGCCGCGTCGACCGGGAGGCCCGACGCGATCGCGTTCCCCGCCTCCTGGCGCAGGTTGCGGAGCCCGTGCGCGCCGTCCGTGGTGATGACGATCCGGACCCCCGCCGCGTGCAGCAGCGCCGCGTTGTCGTAGCGCGCGTGCAGCTGCGAGAACTGCGCGGGCAGGTTCGTCATCGGCTGAAGGATCACGGGCACGTCGGCGGCCGCGATCTGCGCCGCGACCATCCAGCCCTCCTCCGCGCCGGCGAGCACGAGCCGCACACCCTGCTCACGGGCGAACGCGAGGACGCGGAGGATGTCGTTGGCCCGCGAGACACGCACGACCACCGGGAAGTCGCCCGCGATGGCCTCTCCCATGCGCTCGAGGTCGAGGCGGGAGATCGACATCTCCCGGAGCCCGCGCCGATCGAACTGCGCGCGCCGCTGTCGGTAGAGTCGCGCGTCGTCGAACGCCTCTCGCAGCAGGCCCAGCGCGCTGGAGCGCGCGCCGCCGCCCGCGTCGACCCCCGCGTCGCCCAGGTCGACGTGCAGCCCGGCCCGCGCCTCGACGAGGACCTGGTCGAGGTTCTGCCCGCGCAGGTCCATCCAGCCGCTCGTGCCGCTGACCAGCCCGCCCATGGGGGTCGAGACCACGCTCGTCACACCCCAGCGGCGCGCGATCGGGATCAGCGTGGACATCGGGTTGTAGCCGTCGACCACCGAGAACGAGGCGCGGATGGGGTCGGCGTCTTCCTCTTCGGGCGCCTGGTCCACGGTCGAGGGCTCGAGCTCGATCTCGACGAGCCCCATCGGCACCTGGGTGCCGACGAAGCCAGGCGTGATCACGGCCCCGCGGCAGTCGATCTCCTCGGCCCCGGCGGGAACCGCGCCGCCCGCGCTGACGCTGAGCACGCGCCCATCCCGGATCACCACGGTGGCGTTCTCGATCGTCGGCCCGTCGCCGGGCATCAGGGTCCCGCCGACGAGCGCGGTCGTGGACGCGGCCGCGGGCTGCGCGAGCGCGGGAGCCGCCGCTATCGTGACGGCCAGGGCCACAGACCAGGTCACCGCGCACCCCCTCACCGCGCACCCCCGCTCTCGAGCTCGAGATCCTGCCCCAGCTCGAAGTCGGTCTCGTGCACCGGGCGCGCCGCCGCGCGGTCGTAGACCTGGTGCCCATCGATGAAGACGAGATCCGCGCGGGCGTAGACGCTGAACGGGCTCCGGTTCCAGACCACCACGTCCGCCATCTTGCCCGCCTCGAGAGACCCGGTCTGCTCGTGCACGCCGAGCGCCCAGGCGGGGTTGATGGTGATCCATCGCAAGGCTTGATCCTCGGTGACCGGCACCCCGGCGCGCCGGCCCGCGGCCATCGCCTTCGCCGCCTCCTGGTTGAGCCGCTGCACGAGCATGGCGCTGTCGGAGTGGAGGATGCCCCGCACCCCCGCCTCGGTGAGCAGCGGGAGGTTCTCCTCGATGGTGTCGTAGGCCTCCAGCTTGAAGCCCCACCAGTCGGCCCAGGTGCTCACCGACACGTCGTGCCGCGCGAGCAGGTCCCGGATCTTGTAGGCCTCGACCGCGTGGTGGAACGAGCGGATGCGGAAGCCGAGCTCCTGGCCGACCTCGATCATGCGCGCCATCTCGTCCGCGCGATAGCAGTGCATCTGGACGAGGACGCGGCCCTGGATCGCCCCGAGCAGCCGCTCGAGACCGAAGTCGCGCTCCGGCGGGAGCGGCGCCGGGCCGGGATCGCTCGGGCCGTCTCCGGGATCCGCCGCGTCGGGGTCGACCTCCCCCGCCTCGACCGCCGCGTCCCAGCGCTGGCGGTCTCGCTGCCACGTCTGGTGCTCCGCCTGCCACTCCTCGAACGAGCGCCCGTATTCGATCGCGTCCTGGAACGCGGCGCGGTAGCCGTGCACGTTGCCCATGCGCGTCATCGGCGCGGACTGCCGGCCGCGCCCGTACACGCGCTTGGGGTTCTCCCCGCAGGCCATCTTGAGCGTCTCCGGTGCGCCGGGGAACTCCATCTCGCTCACCGAGCGGCCGAGGTGGAGCTTGAGGATGGCGCCCGCGCCGCCGATCAGGTTGCCCGAGCCCGGCAGCACCTGGATGGTCGTGACGCCGCCCGCCACCGCGCGCGGCAGCTGGGGATCCTGCGGCCAGAACGCGTCGGCGGCGCGCATGCCCGGCGTGACCGGGTCCACCATCTCGTTTCCGTCCGCGTTCGCGCGCACGTGGGGGCTCGGGTAGACGCCCATGTGCGAGTGCGCGTCGATGAGGCCGGGCGTGACGAAGCGGCCGGAGACGTCGATCCGCGTCGCGTCGTCGGGCACGGGCACCTCGTCCCGCGCGCCCACCGCGTGGATGCGGCCGTTCTCCATCACGACCACGCCGTCTTCGAAGGTGCGGCCCGCGGCCGTCATCACCGTGCCCCCGACCAGGGCCACCAGGGGCGAGGAGACGGTCGGTGGATCGCCAGGCTGTCGCTCCCACGGGAGCGGCGGCGGCGCGGGCGACTCGAGGTCGGCCGCGGACCGGGGCCCGGGGGGGCCGCCGCACGCGAGGAAGGCGATCACCCCGAGCGGGAGGAGACGCCGGAAGCGGGGAGGTGCGGCGCGTGTCGCGGCGGAGCGCGGGGTCGGGGCCATGGCGGCGCGAGCATCGCACAGCCCGCACGGCGCGATCCACGCGCGCGCTCCCTGCGCCGACGTGGACCGTGCGCGAGGCGCCTCGCCCGCCTACGTTGCGCGCGATGCGGCCCGAGCCCGGCACGATCGAGCGGTGGGCGTGGGACTACGTCACCGCGCGCACGCTGGACGAGAAGCTCTCGCCCGGCCCCCGCCCGAGCGCCTGGGAGAGCACCCCGCCATCGCGACGACCCACGCCCGGTCGGCCGGACGCGCTGCGTCCGCTCGACAAGCCGCCCAAGACCCCGCGACCCGGCGCGCTCCGGGACCCGAAGAAGCGCGCCCAGCTGATGCACACCTTCTTTCATCACGAGCTCCAGGCGGCGGAGCTGATGTGCTGGGCCCTGCTCGCCTTCCCGGAGACGCCGCGCGCGTTTCGGCGCGGGCTGATGGCGATCGCGGACGACGAGATCCGGCACATGGCCGCGTACGCCGATCACCTCGCGCGCCTCGGCTTCGCCGTCGGCGACTTCGGCGTGCGGGACTGGTTCTGGGAGCGGGTCTCGACCGTCGCGTCCCCCGTCGCGTTCGTCGCGCTGCTGGGGGTCGGCTTCGAGGGCGCGAACCTCGATCACAGCGCGCGCTTCGCTCGCCTCTTCCGTGAGGCCGGCGACGAGGTGGGCGCGGCGCTGCAGGAGCGCGTCGGTCGCGAGGAGGAGCCGCACGTGCGCTTCGCCATCCAGTGGTTCGAGCGCTGGGCGGGCGGGCTCGAGTGGGAGCGCTGGCTGGCGCACCTGCCCGCCCCGCTGACTCCGATCGTGATGCGCGGGAAGCCGATCATGCGAGACGCCCGCCGCCGGGCGGGGATGAGCGACGCCTTCGTCGAGGCGCTCGCGCGGTACGCGCCGCCATGAGGCGCGCCTGGGTGATCAACCTCGACGCCGAGCTCGAGCTGGCCCACGGCCCCGGCTTCAACCCTGGCGCGGCGCTCACCCGGCAGCTGCGCGCCCACGCCGCGCCCGTCGCGGCCACGCTCGCCGAGGGCGACGTGTGGGTCGACGACGGAGGCGATCCACGCGGGCTCCTGGGCTGCGCCTGGTGCCCTACCCCGCGCGCCCTCGCCCGCCTGCGCGAGGTCGGCGCCCGCGCCCCGGACGCGCCCGCGGTCGAGGTGCTCCGGCGCGTGAACGCGCGCGGCTTCGCCCACGCCATCCGCGCGCTCGAGGGAGAGCGCGTGATCCGGGACACGTCGGACGCGGCGCGCCACCTCACCGGCGGTCGCTGGGTGTTGCACCGCGCCTTCACCTTCACCGGCCGTGGGCACCGCCCGCTGGACGGCCCGCCGGGGCCGGCCGACCTCGCGTGGATCGACAAGGGCCTCGCGATCGGGCCGGTCTTCGCGGCGCCGCGGCTCGCGATCTCGCTCGAGCTGGCGCTGCACGGTCACCTCGGCGCCGACGGGTCCCTCGAGCGCGGCGTCGTCACGGTGCAGCACACCGAGCACGGTCAGTGGAGGCGAAGCGAGCGCGCGCCGGACGCGCTCTCGGAGGAGGAGCGGCGCGCGCTCTTCGACGTGTTCGAGGAGGTCGCCGACGCGCTGCGCGGGGCTGGCTACTTCGGCCCCTTCGGGATCGACGCCCTCCGGCACGCGGGCGGCTTCCACCCGTTGAGCGAGATCAACGCCCGCTATTCGATGGGCTACCCGGTCGGGATGGGCGGCTGGTGAGCCCGCCGTCGCTCACTCGCTGAGCGCGCGCTCGCGTCGCTTCGCCCGCTCGACCACCGGGCCCATGCGCCGCTGGGCGTCCGGCGGCTCGATGAGGGTCACCTGGTCGTGCTCCGGGTGCGCGCCCATGCGCTCGAGGTAGAGCTCCATCGCGCGCTCGGGGCTGATCGCGTCGAGGCTGCGTCCCGGGAGCCCGAACACGGAGACCCGCACGCGGGCCCGATCGAGGGTGACCAGCATGCGCTCCACCACCTGCTCGAAGACCGCGTCGTCGAACTCGCTCGCCGCGCCCGCGCCGAAGAGGAAGAGCTTGTCGTAGGTGAGCCGCGGGCGCGCGGGGATCAAGATCGCCTCCTCCGCGGCGCCGCTCGCGTGGCCCCGCAGGAGCAGGCGCGAGACCTGGCCGCAGAGCCGCCAGTCGAGGAGGCCGAGCGCGCCCCGCAGAGGACGCACGTCGGTGAAGAAGGGCAGCGCGATGGCCTCGCACTTCAGCTCGTCGAGCCGGCGGAGATCCGGCGGGACGAAACGGACCTCCATCAGTCCTTCCCGAGATCGCTCGCGATGCGGTCGAGGACGCCGTTGACGAAGCCGGCCGAGCCCTCGCTGCCGTAGCGCTTGGCCAGCTCCACCGCCTCGTTGAGCGTGACCCGGCGCGGCACGTCGTCCATCGCCATCAGCTCGTAGGTGGCGATGCGGAGGATGTTGCGGTCGACCTTGGCCATGCGCTCGAGCCGCCAGTGCTGGCTGACCTCGCGGATCACCCCGTCGATGCGGTCACGCTGGGACGCCCACCCGCGCACGATCTCGGTGGCGAACTCCTCGCCCTCCCGGTTCGCGCCGAGGTACGCCCAGTACGACTGCACCGCCTGCTCGGCGGTCACGCCGGAGACGTCGATCTGGTAGAGCATCTGGAGCGCGGCTTCGCGCCCTCTGCGACGGCTGCCCATCAGCGATCTCTAGTAGCCGGCGGCTTCGAGCGCGCGCCGCAGGTTGACCATCTCGATCGCCGCGAGCGCGCCCTCCCAGCCCTTGTTGCCGGCCTTGGTGCCCGCGCGCTCGATCGCCTGCTCGATGGTGTCGGTGGTCAGCACGCCGAACACGATGGGCACGCCGGTCTCTCTCATGGCCGCGCCGCAGCCCTGCGCGACCGCGCCGGCCACGTAGTCGAAGTGCGGCGTGGCCCCGCGGATCACCGCGGCGAGCGCGATCACCGCGTCCACCTTGCCGCTCCGCGCGAAGCGATCGACGACGAGCGGCACCTCGTAGCTGCCCGGCGTCTTGGACACCACGATGGCGTGCTCGGGGACGCCGTGGCGCACGAGGCCGTCGATGGCGCCCTCGAGCAGCCGATCGGTGATGAAGTGGTTGAAGCGACCGCTGACGATCGCGAACCGCGCCCCTTCGGGCGCGGCGTAGGTGCCTTCGATGGTTTCGGTGGCCATTGGACTCTCTCGGGGAAGCGGCACTCTCTAATGACGCGTGGGCTCGCTCTCGTCGAGCGAGAGCGCTTCCATCTCTGCGGAGCGGGTGCTGATCGCGTCCTCGTCGCTCACGAGCAGCTGCTCCACGACCTCGAGCCCGTAGCCCTCGAGGCCCGCGATGCGGCGGGGCTTGTTGGTCAGGAGCCGGATGCGGCGCAGCCCGAGGTCACGCAGCACCTGCGCGCCGAGCCCGTACTCGCGGAGCACCTCGCCCTGCTCGAGCGGCGGCCGCTGCACCTTCTGTCCGGTGCGCATCGCGAGGTCCGCGCGCAGGTCGACGGTGAACGGGGGGATGAAGACGATGACGCCCTTGCCCGCCTCTTCGACCCGCGCGATGACGTCGTGCATCACCACGCGGCCGCGGGTGCGCACCCCGAAGACATCGCCGAGCACGCTCGCGGTGTGCATGCGCACCAGGGTCGGCGTCTCGTCGAGCGCGCCCAGCGAGAGCGCGAGGAACTGCCGGTTGCCCTCGGGCGTGCCGTAGGTCCTGGCGGTCCAGGTGCGGCCGCTCGGCAGCTCCACCTCGGCCTCGCTCAGCAGCGAGACCATCTGCTCGTGCTGGAGCCGGAACTGGATGAGGTCGGCGATCGAGAGGATGCGGAGCGAGTGCGTGTCGGCGAAGCGCACGAGGTCGGGCATGCGCGCCATCGTCCCGTCCTCGTTCATGATCTCGCAGATCACGCCGGCCGAGGAGAGCCCCGCGAGGCTGGCGAGGTCGACGGATCCCTCGGTGTGCCCGGTGCGCTGCAGCACGCCGCCCGGCTTCGCGCGCAGCGGGAAGATGTGCCCGGGGCTGACGATGTCGCTCGGCTTGGCGTCGGCGCCGACGGCGGTCAGCACGGTGTGTGCGCGGTCGGCGGCGCTGATGCCGGTCGTGACGCCCTCCGCCGCCTCGATCGAGATGGTGAAGGCGGTCGAGCGCGAGGAGCGGTTCCCGTCCACCATCATCGGCAGGTCGAGCTGCGCCACCCGCTCTTCGGTCAGCGCGAGGCAGATGAGGCCGCGGCCGTAGCGCGCCATGAAGTTGATGGTCTCCGGCGTGACCTTCTCGGCCGCCATTACGAGGTCGCCCTCGTTCTCCCGGTCCTCGTCGTCGACCAGGATCACCATGCGTCCAGCGCGGATGTCCTCGAGCGCGCGGTGCACGCGTTCGATCGCGTCGAGTCGGGTGTCGCGGGTCGCCACGCGCCCTACATAGCTTCGGCGGGCGGGAGGTGCCAGCGGCTCACCCCCGGCGGAGCTCACCCTCGAAGAGCACGTCGACCCCGAGGGTCCGCACCCTCGGCGACTCGAGACGCCAGCCCTGCGCGATGCGGGAGACGGGCCCCGCGTCCGCGAGGGGGCGCGCGGCGGCGTCGCCGAGGATCTTCGGGGCGACGAACACGGCCGCCGCCTGGGCGAGCCCCACCCGCAAGAGCGCGCCGTGCACCTGGCCGCCCCCTTCGACGAGCAGGCGGACCACGTCGCGCTCGCCCAGCGCCTTCATCGCGGCGCGCACGTCCACGCGGCCGCCCTGGCTCGGCACCTCGATCAGGGTCGCCCCCGCCAGCGCGGCGCGGCGCTCGGCCGACGCCTCGGGCCCATGGAGGATCCACGTCGCCGCGGCTGCGTCGCCCGCGAGCAGACGCGCCCCCGGGGGCGTGCGCAGGTGCGTGTCGAGCACGATCCGGATGGGGTCGCGGCCTTCGACGTGGCGAACCGTCAGGGAGGGATCGTCGGCGAGCACGGTGCCCACGCCGACCAGCACCGCGTCCGCCCGGTCGCGCATGCGGTGCGCCTCGGTCCGCGCCGCCTCGCCCGTGATCCACTGGCTGTCGCCTTCGGCCGTCGCGATGCGACCGTCGAGCGTCACCGCCGCCTTGAGGATGGCGTAGGGCAGCCCGGTCGAGATGTGCCGGCTGAAGTCCGCGATGAGCTCGCGCGCGTCCGCCTCGCACACGCCGACCTCGACCTCGAGGCCCGCCGCGCGGAGCTTCTCCACCGCCCCGGGCACGTGCGGCTTGGGGTCGGCGCAGCCGATGACCACCCGCGCGAAGCCCGCCTCGAGGACCGCGTCGGTGCAGGGCGGCGTGCGGCCGAAGTGGTTGCAGGGCTCGAGGGTGCAGTAGAGCGTGGCCCCCCCGGTCGCGCCCTTGGCGTTCCGGATGGCGGCGATCTCGGCGTGCGCCTCGCCCGCCCGCTCGTGGTGGCCGATGGCGATGACCTGCTCACCGCGCGCGACCACCGCGCCGACGTGCGGGTTCGGGCTCGGGCGGCCACCGCGCGCCGCCTCGAGGGCGCGCTGCATCATGGCCTCGTCGACTCGGCTCACGCGCGCCCCAGCAGGTGGGACAGCTCCGCCATGAACTCGTGGATGTCCTTGAACGAGCGGTAGACGCTCGCGAAGCGCACGTACGCGACCTGATCGAGGTCTCGCAGCCCGTCCATGATCCGCTCGCCGACCTGGGAGCTCGGGACCTCTTTCTCCCCCGTCTCGACCATCGCCCGCTCGATGCGGTCGACGAGCTGCTCGAGCTGCTCGGCCGAGACGGGGCGCTTCTCGCAGGCCCGCCGCAGCCCGGCGAGGATCTTCATCCGGTCGAATGGCTCGCGCCGCCCGTCCTTCTTGATCACGTAGGGCAAGACCTGCTCCACGCGCTCGTAGGTCGTGTAGCGACGGTCGCAGCCTTCGCACTCGCGACGACGGCGGGTCACTTCGCCGCCCTGGGACAGGCGTGAGTCGATCACCCGGTTGTCGAGGGTGCCGCAAAAGGGGCACTTCATGGCGCGCGGACCCTAGTGCAGAGATCCGACCGGTGGAAGGGGGGATGGCGCCGGACCGGCGTTTCAGGGCAAGGCGCGACGACGAGTCGATGCACCGCATCGGCGAGGAGGCGCAACGCCGCCCTGGAGCGTCGGGACAAGCCAGGTCCCCTTCTACCGGGATGGATCTCGCACCAGCAGCAGGCGTGTGCGCCGTCAGGTCTTCTCGACCCGGACCACGACCTCGAGGTGGGCGGTCTGCGGGAACATGTCGAGGGCGATCGCGTCGGTGAGCTCGTACCCGGCGTCGGTGAGCTGCTTCAGGTCGCGGCCCAGCGTGGGAGGGTCGCACGACACGTAGACGATCTCCGGTACGCCCAGATGCACCAACCGCTTCACCGCGCCGGGCGCGCCCGTGCGCGGCGGGTCGATGACCGCGACCTCGGGCGCCGTCTGCGGCCGGTAGGTCTCGGCGTCGTCGGTCCGCACGGTCGCGCTCAGCCCGCGCGCGCGCAGGTTCTCGCGGCAGGCCTCGGCGGCGGCCTCGTCGAGCTCGATCGCGAGCAGGCTCTCCGCCTCGCGGGCGAGCGCGACGGTCAGGTTGCCGTGGCCCGAGAAGAGCTCGAGCACGTGCCGACCCGCGGGGCGCGCCAGCTCGAGCACCCGCCCCACCAGGGCCCGGTTCACCTCGTCGTTCGCCTGCGAGAAGCCGGCGACGGTGCCCCAGAGCGGCTCCCCGTCGGCGCCCTCGCGCTTCTCGCGCGGCTCGCCCCACGTCGCGTCGGTGCTCGCGCCGCCCGCCCGGAGCGCCGCGCCCGCGAGCATGCCCTCCTGGACCAGGCTCTCGAGCAGCCGGTACAGCTCCGGGGGCTGCATCTCGTCGCTCCGCATCGCCACCACCGCGCGGTCGCCCTCCCCCATGGCCAGGTTCAGCTCGCCCTTGCCCGCGAGGTGGCCCGCCACCGCGCGCCGCACGTGGCGGAAGCCCTGGTCGAGCACGGGGTGCAGCACGGCGCAGCTGCGCACGTCGGCCAGCTGATCGCTCCGCGGCGGGTGGTAGCCGAGGCGCAGCCCGCGCCCTCCGACCTGCCAGCCCATGCGCGCGCGCCGTCGATAGCCGAGGCGCTCCTTGGCGCCGATCCAGCCGAGCATCACCCCGTCCGCGCCCGGGAGGCCGGCGATGGCCTGCTCGAGCAGCCCGCGCTTGAACTTCGCCTGCAGGGGCGCGGTCGCGATCATCAGCGGGCAGCCGCCGCAGCGGCCCACGATGGGGCACGCCGGCTCGACCCGCTGGGTGCTCGCGTCGAGCACGCGCGCGCGGTCCGCGCGCAGCGCGCCGCCTTGCTTCTTCACGCGGTCGAGCGTGACGCGCTCGCCGGGCAGCACGCCGGGCGCGAAGACCATGCCCTGCTCGGTCTTCACCACGCCCTCCCCGAAACGGGAGAGATCGCGGACGGTGCCTTCGAGCGTCTCGTTCAACGCGTCCTCACGGGGCTGGGCGTCATGGGAAGCGCTGCGCGGGCGCGCCGCGCTGCTGGAAGAAAGAGAAGGTACCCGAGAGCGTGGCGGCGCGTCCGTCGGGATGCTCCCGGTCCGTGAACGTGACCCCGATCAGCTCCGCCTCCACGAGCGTGTCGCCGGGCTCGAGGTCGGGCGCGTAGATGCTGTCGAAGCGGATCTCACCCCCCGACGCCTGCATCACGACCGGCTGCGCGCGGTGATCGCTCGGGAAGCCGCTGGGGCAGGCCTCGTTCAGGTAGAAGGACATCTGCACCAGCGAGAGGTAGTCGTCCTCGACGGGGATGGGCAGACCGAGGCGGTTCTGCTTGATCTCGTTCACGTCGCGGATGTGGATCGAGAGCCCGTCCGCGTGGCTCTCCAGGTCGGTGCCCCGCTGGACGCGAATGTTGAGCTGACCGCCGGTGACCTCTCCGCCGAAGAAGCTCGGCTCGAGCGAGAAGTCCGGGTCGTCGAGGCCGCAGTCGTCGGCCCGCACCGCGCCGGTGATCTCGCCCTGGCCCTGCCCGATGGAGCAGCCCCAGGACGCCAAGCCCAGCGCGAGCACGCCGGAGCAGACTCTAACCGTTCGCGAGAAGCCCACCGCCGATCACCTGCTCCCCACGGTACACCACCGCCGCCTGTCCGGGGGCGATGGCGCGCTGAGGCTCCACGAAACGCGCCTCGAATCCCCCCGCCGTGGGGGTGATCCGGGCCGGCGCGGCCCGATGTCGGTAGCGGATCTGCAGCTCGGCGTCGAAGGGGCCGTCCGGCGCGGGCCCGGTCCAGATGACGTCGGTGGCCGCGGCGCGGTCGGCGAACAGCGCGTCGCGGGGACCCACCACCACCTGCTCCGTCTCCGGCACGATGCGCAGGACGTACTTGGGCGCGCCGCCCCCCGCGAGCCCGAGGCCCCGCCGCTGCCCGACCGTGAACCGGTGCACGCCTTCGTGCGCGCCGAGCGTCTCGCCGGCCTCGTCCACGATCGCGCCGCGGCTCGCCTCACCCGTCTCGCGATCGACGAAGCCGCCGACGTCCCCGTCCGGCACGAAGCACAGCTCCTGGGAGTCGCCCTTGTCCCAGTTCGGGACGCCGAGACGACGGCCCTCCTCGCGCGTCCGACCCTTCTGAAGGTCGCCGAGAGGGAGGATCAGACGCGACAACACGGGGGCGGGAACCCCGTAGAGGAAGTAGCTCTGATCCTTGGTCCGGTCCTGTCCACGGAGCAGCGTGGGTCGCCCCTCGGAATCGTGTTCGATCCGCGCGTAATGTCCGGTCGAGACGTGCGTGCAGTCGAGCTCTTCGGCGATCTCGAGGAGCCGCCCGAGCTTCACCTGCTGGTTGCAGTGCACGCACGGGCTCGGCGTCAGCCCGGCCTTGTAGTCGGCGATGAAGGGGTCGACGACCTTGCTGCGGAATTCGCGCCGCTCGTCGAAGACGTAGTGCGGGACGCCGAGGTGATCGCAGGTCCGGCGGGCGTCCTCGCGATCCTCGGGGGCGCAACATCGCCCCACCGCGTTCCCGCCCGACGCGTCCCAGAGGTGCAGCGTCACGCCCACGAGCGGCACCCCGCGCTCGTGCAGGAGCGCGGCCGCCACCGAGGAGTCGACGCCGCCGCTCATCGCGACGAGCACCCTTCCGACGTCCGACATGATCGGTGCGGTTTGCCCACGCTCCGCGCGCGCGTCAAGCCCGGCCCGGTCGCGCCACTGAACAAACGTAGAGAACAATCGGTCGAAAGATGCCAGATCGTTCGTTTCGAGCGAACGCCTGCTTCTCGCGCATCGCGCGAGCGATTGCGATCACATTCCGGGCACTTGGATCTCGAACCGAGCCTCCCGCCCAGCTTCGCTTCGAGAACCTCGAAAACACTCGAACCGATCTCGTTCGTTTCGAGCGAACACCTTCGCTTCAAACGAAGATCACGCGCGCGCTTTGCGCGGGATCACGGCGCTCACGATCCGGATGGCGGCCTCTATGTCCGCATCGCTCGTGGTCGGTCCGAGGCTCAGCCGAAGCGCCGACTCCGCGCGCCATAGGGCGTCCGGGTACATCGCCGCTATTACCTCGGATGGAGCGTCCACCCCGCTCGAGCACGCCGCGCCGTGGGAGGCGCAGAGCCCCTCGAGGTCGAGCGCGGCCACGAGCCGGGTGCCCTTCCAGCCGGGGACCGAGACGTTGCTCACCGTGGCGACCCGCGGCCCCTCCCCGTTGACGACCGCGCCGAGCGCGAGCAGCGCCGCCTCGAGGGTGTCCCGCCTCGCGGCCACGGACGGCATCGCGGCGAGGCGCGTCTCGACCCGCGCCGCCGCCTCACCGAACCCGGCCATCGCCACCGGATCGGGGCTGCCCGCGCGCCGCCCGCGCTCCTGCGCGCCGCCGATCAGCTGCGGCGTGAGCGCGGTGTCGCGCGCGATCCAGAGCGCGCCCGCGGCGGGCGGCCCACCGATCTTGGACGAGGCGAGCGCCACGGCGGTGGCGCCGAGCGCGCCGACGTCGAGCGGGATCTTGCCCAGCGCCTGCGTCGCGTCCACGACGAGCCGCACGCCGCGCCGGCGACAGACTTCGCCGTACTCGGCGACCGGGAGCACGGTCCCGGTCTCGTGTGAGACCAGCTGCACCACGGCCAGCGCGACGTCTCCCCGAGGGCCGGCGGCGGCGGCCAGCGCCGCCTCGAACGCCGCCGCGTCCGGGGGGCGCCCGGCGGGGACCTCGAGCCAGCCCACGCCTCCGTCGCGCTCGCCGCGGAGGACGGCGGGCTCACGCGTCGCGGGGTGCTCGACGCGCGTCAGGAGGACCGGCCCGCGCCCGGGCACGCCGCGCACGGCCAGGTTGCACGCCTCCGTGCCGCCGGCCGTGAGCACCAGGTCCGCGGGCTTCGCGCCCACGGCGGCCGCGATCTTCTCGCGCGCAGCCTCGAGCACGGACCGCGCGGCCCGCCCCGCGGCGTGGGCGCTGGACGGGTTCGCCCAGGCCACCTCTCGCGCCGTCTCCATCGCGGCGCGCACGGCCTCGTCGGGAGGGCTCGCCGCGTGGTGGTCGAGGTAGATCACGCGTCGGGGCCGGGGTCGCTGCCCGGCGGGTGCGCGCAGACCCGCAGCACGACCTCCGTCCCGCCGAGCGCGCAGCCGGCGATCTCGTGCCGAGGCGGCGCGTACACCTCCACGCCGCCGCCCATCGCGTCGGCCACGCGCCGGGCGAAGGCGAGCCCGAGCCCGACCCCGCCGTACTCGCGCGTGACCGAGCCGTCCGCCTGATAGAAGGGCTCGAGGATCTTGCCGATCTTGTCCGGCGGGATCCCGGGGCCGTCGTCGGCCACGCGCAGCTCGTAGGAGAGTTCCGCGCCCTCGCCGTGCCGCTCGATCCCGATCGCGACGGTGCCGCCCGTCTCGGAGAACTTCGCGGCGTTGTCGAGCACGTGCACGATGGCTCTGCGGACCTTGTCCGGGTCTCCGCTCGCGCTGAGGCCGGCCGGCGCGGGCTCCACGTGCACCTCGAGCTTGCGCGCGTCGAGTCGCGGCCGGGCGTGCTCGATCGCCCTCGCGGCCACCCGCCCGAAGTCGTAGGCGCGGTCGTAGAAGTGCATGCGCCCCGTCTCGAGGCTGCTGACGTCCAGGAGCGTGTCGATGAGGCCGCGGAGCCGCTCCGTGGAGTCCTGCACCGCGGCGAGGCTCTTGGCCTGCATGGGGTTCAGCTCGCCCAGCTCCTCCCCGATCAGCAGGCGGAGGTAGCCGACGATGGGGGTCATCGGCGTGGCGAGCTCGTGGCTGAGGTTCCGCAGGAACTCGCGCCGCAGATGCATCATCTCCTCGAGCCGCGCGTTCGCCTCGGACAGCTCCACCACCTTGCGCTCGAGCCGCTCGACGGTGCGCGAGCCCTGGATCCGGAGCTGCTGCGAGGCGCGCGTGCGACCGCGCTCCTTGTGCCCCTTGAGGAATCGCGCGATCTGCTTGGCGAAGCGGCTCGCGTCGATCGGCTTCTCGAGGAATCCGTCCGCGCCGACGGCCAGGCTGATCTCACGATCCCCCTCGGCCGTGATGGCCACGATGGGCACGTCCTCGAGCGCCTTCATGCCGCGCAGGCGCAGCGTGACCTCGTAGCCGTCGAGGTCGGGGATGTTGACGTCGACGAGCACCAGCTCCGGCGCCGACTCCCGCGCGAGGCGGATCCCCTCGATGCCCCCCTCGGCTTCGATCACCTCGTGCCCGGCCACGCCGAGCAGCTTGCGGACGAGCAGACGGTTCTTCGGGTCGTCTTCGATATGGAGGATTCGCGCCACGGCCGCGGGAGGATAGCGCAGCCGCCGGGCTTGACCTCCCGCGCGTGCGCTGGCACGGAGCCTCATGGCCGACGATCTCGGCGCGCGGCTCGTCCAGGCCGGGCTCGTGACCCGGAACCAGGTCGCGGAGGTGCGCGGCGCGGCGCCGTTGCACGAGGGCGCGCTCGTGCTGGGGCTGGCCGAGCGCGGGCTGAGCGAGGACGCGCTTGCGGGTTTCTTCGTGGCCCTCGGCTTCGGCCCCCTGATGGACGCGGGCGATCTCGCGGCGGCCGAGCGCCAGGCGCTCGCCCAGGTCCCGGCCCGCATGGCGCACGGCCTGCGCGCGTTGCCGATCAAGCACAGCGCGGCCGGGCTCGTCGTGGCGATGGCGGCCCCCACCGACCGGCACGCCCTCCACGAGCTGTCCCGCGCGGTGGGCGCGGAGATCCTCCCCACGGTGGCGCGGGTCAGCGAGCTCCGCGCCGCGCTCCGGCACGCCTACCCCGACGCGCCGACGACGGACCCTCCGCACCTGCAGTCGGACGGGCCGGACTCGGAGCCGCCCGTGCTCGAGCTGACGCAGATCCGCAAGTCGGGGGCGCCGCCGGGCGATGGAGCCGGCGGCGCGTTCCTCGGCAGCACGTTCCTCGGCAGCACCAAGGGCGTCGATCGCGTCGAGGCGCGCGCCTCGCTCGGGCCACGCGTCAGCCTGGACGACGACGAAGGCTTCGTGCCGCTGGTCCGGACCAAGCCGGTGAGCCGCCCACCCGACGACCCGCCCGGCGAGGCGTCGCGGAAGAGCGACGGCGCGTCGAGGCCCCCGGGGCGCAGCCGGTCGATCACCGCGAACTTCGAGCGCGCGCAGCGCGGCAGCGCGGGGGTCGTCGCGGTCGGCCCGGCGAACGCGTCGAGCGCGCCGCCCGCCCGCGCCGAGGGCGCGGCGTCCCGGAGCAGCCGCCCCGCCGCGAGCGCCAAGAGCATCATCCCGCCCGAGCACGCGAGCTGGGACCTCGAGGCGCCCGAGAACAAGATCGACCCCGAGAAGCTCCGACGCCTCGCGAGCCGCATCCCGACCCGGGCCAGTCAGCCGGCCTCCATCGGGGGCTCCCTCTCGGCCATGCGCGCGAGCCGGGACCGCGACGAGGTGGTCGAGCTGGCGTGTCACGGGGCCCTGACCGTCTCGCGGGCGGCCGTGTTGCTGGCGCTGCGCAAGGGTGTCCTGAAGGGCTGGGACGGAGCGGGGGCGGGGCTCTCGCGCGACGCGGTGCGGAACCTCTGGCTGCCGACGAGCAGCCCCTCGATGTTCCGTGACGTGATGCAGGCGGGCGAGCCCTACGTGGGCGCGCCGGGCACGAGCGCGGCCGATGGCCTGTTCCGCGCCGCCATCGGGGGGCGCGGCGGCGTGGTCGTGCTCATGCCCATCGGCGTGGGCGGCAAGGTCGTCGCGGTCCTCGCGGCGGACGACGTCACCTTCGGGCCGCTCGGGGTCGAGCGCATCGAGATCCTGGCCCGCGCGGTCGGCGAGGCGTTCGAGCGCATCATCGTGCAGCGCAAGCGCTGACGCATCTCGCTCAGACGTCGATGCCGAAGCGCGCGAGCAGGCGCGACGCGGCCTGGGTCGCCGGGAGCGTCCCCGCGCGGACCTCGGCCTCGAGCGAGGGCGCGAGCGCCTGCACCTCGGGGTGCGCGCGCAGCCGGGCGGTCAGCTCGTGCTCGACCGCCCGCCACATCCACTGCGCCGCCTGGTCGGCGCGCATCCGGGCCAGCGCGCCCGTCTCCGAGAGCGCGGCGCGGTGCGCCTCCACGCGGGCCCAGAGCTCCGCGACGCCCTCCCCGGTCAGCGCGCTGACGCAGCGCACCTCGGGGGACCACTCGGCGTGGATGGGGGTCAGGTACCGGAGCGCGCCCTCGTACTGGGTCTTCGCGCGCGCGGCCGCCTTCTTCGCGTCGCCGTCGGCCTTGTTGATGGCGATGAGGTCGGCCAGCTCCACGATCCCGCGCTTGATCCCCTGCAGCTCGTCGCCCGCGTTCGGCAGCATCAGGACGAGGAAGCAGTCGACCATGGCCGCGACCTCGGTCTCGCTCTGCCCGACGCCCACCGTCTCGACCAGCACGACGTCGTAGCCGGCCGCCTCGCAGACCTGGATCGACTCGCGCGTCTTGCGCGCCACGCCGCCGAGGGCGCCCTGGCTGGGCGACGGACGCACGAAGGCGCGCGGGTCGCGGGAGAGCCGCGCCATGCGGGTCTTGTCGCCGAGGATGGAGCCGCCGCTCCGGCCGCTGGTGGGGTCGACGGCGAGCACGGCCACGCGGCGCCCCGCCTCCAGCAGGTGCACCCCCAGCGCGTCGATGAACGTGCTCTTGCCCACGCCCGGCACCCCGGTGATGCCCACCCGCGTCGCGCCCCCGGTGTCCGGCAGCAGCCGCCCCAGGAGATCCTGCGCGAGCTCTCGGTGGCGGCGCAGGTCGCTCTCCACGAGGGTGAGCGCGCGGCCCACGACGGAGCGCTCATGGGCCCGCACCCCCTCGACGTAGGCGTCGAGGTCGAGCCCCTTCATTCGCCGAGCCGCAGGTGCGTGAAGAGGGTCTCCACCAGCGCGCCCGCGGCCTCGCTGATCACCGTGCCCGGCCCGAAGATGGCGGCCGCGCCGGCCTCGCGGAGCTTCTCGTAGTCCTGCGGCGGCACGACGCCGCCGACCACCACCAGGATGTCCCCGCGCCCCTCGGCCTCGAGCGCGGCCTTCAGCGCCGGCACGAGCGTGAGGTGGCCGGCGGCGAGGGAGCTGATGCCGATCACGTGCACGTCGTTCTCCACCGCCTGGCGCGCGCTCTCCTCCGGGGTGGCGAAGAGCGGGCCGACGTCGACGTCGAAGCCGAGGTCGGCGAACGCGGTGGCGATCACCTTCTGGCCGCGGTCGTGTCCGTCCTGACCGACCTTCGCCACCAGGAGCCGCGGCCGGCGGCCCTCGAGCTCCGCGAAGCGCGCACATCGCGCGCGCACGGCCTCGATCGCGTCCGCGCTCTCACCGCTCATCTCCCCACCATACACGCCGCTCACCGTCCGGATCTGGGCCTCGTAGCGCCCCCACACCTGCACCAGCGCCTCGCTGATCTCGCCCACCGTGGCCTCGACCCGCGCCGCGTCGATGGCCAGGGCGAGCAGGTTGCCCTCGCCTCGCTTCGCCGCACCTTCGAGCGCGCTCAGCGCCGCGGCGACCTTGGCGTCGTCCCTCTCGGCGCGCAGCGCGGACAGACGCGCGAGCTGCGCCTCCCGCACGGCGCGGTTGTCGACCTGGAGGATGTCGATGGTCTCCTCGACTTCGGGGCGCAGCCAGTTGACGCCCACGAGCCGCTGCGTGCCGGCGTCGATGCGCGCCTGGGTGCGGGCCGCCGCCTCCTCGATGCGCATCTTGGGGATCCCGGCCTCGATGGCCTTGGCCATGCCGCCCAGCTCCTCCACCTCGGCCATGTGGGCGCGGGCCCGCTCCGCGAGCTGGTGGGTGAGGCGCTCCACGTAGTAGCTGCCGCCCCAGGGATCGACGATCTGGCAGGTCGACGTCTCCTCCTGCAGGAAGAGCTGCGTGTTGCGGGCGATGCGCGCCGCCGACTCGCTGGGGAGGGCGAGCGCCTCGTCGAGCGAGTTCGTGTGCAGCGACTGCGTGTGCCCCTGCGTCGCGGCCATCGCCTCCACGCAGGTGCGCATGACGTTGTTGTAGACGTCCTGCGCCGCGAGGCTCCAGCCGGAGGTCTGGCAGTGGGTGCGCAAGGAGAGCGACTTGTCCTTCTTCGGGCCGAACCCCCGCATGGTCTCCGCCCACAGGAGGCGCGCCGCGCGGAGCTTCGCGACCTCCATGAAGAAGCTCATGCCGATGCCGAAGAAGAACGAGATGCGTGGGGCGAAGGCGTCGACGTCGAGCCCCGCCGCGAGCCCCGCCCGCACGTACTCGAGCCCGTCCGCGAGGGTGTAGGCGAGCTCCAGGTCCGCCGTCGCGCCGGCCTCCTGCATGTGGTAGCCGCTGACGCTGATCGAGTTGAAGCGCGGCATGTGCGCGGACGTGTGCGCGAAGATGTCCGCGATGATCCGCATGCTCGGGGTCGGCGGGTAGATGTACGTGTTGCGGACCATGAACTCTTTGAGGATGTCGTTCTGGATGGTCCCCGTGAGCTGCTCCTGCGAGACGCCCTGCTCCTCCGCCGCCACGACGTAGAGGGCGAGGATGGGCAGGACGGCGCCGTTCATGGTCATCGAGACGCTCATCCGGTCGAGCGGGATGCCGTCGAAGAGGATGCGCATGTCGCGGATGGAGTCGATGGCGACGCCCGCCATGCCGACGTCTCCGCCGACGCGCGGGTGATCGGAGTCGTAGCCGCGGTGGGTGGCGAGATCGAAGGCGACCGACAGGCCGCGCTGTCCGGCGGCGAGGTTCGCCCGGTAGAACGCGTTGCTCTCCTCGGCGGTGGAGAAGCCGGCGTACTGGCGCACGGTCCAGGGCCGGCTCGCGTACATGGTCGAGTACGGCCCGCGCACGAAGGGCGGGAAGCCGGGCATGCCGCCCAGATGGGTCAGGCCGTCCAGCGCCTCGGGGCCGTGCACGCGCGCGACGTCGATCCCCTCGGGGGTCTCCCAGCGCGCGCCGTCGGTCGGGCCCCGCGGCGTGGTGGTCACGCCCGTCTGCGGGTCGTCGAAGCCGATCTTCGAGAAGTCCGGTAGCTGCCTCACGCGTCCTCCTCCAGCTTCGCCACCAGCCGCTCGAGCGTCTCGACCGCGTTCATCTTGCGGTGCACGAACGCGTCCGCGCCGAGCCCCTCGCGGGGCGCGCCCGCGACGACCACCGCCCGGGCGCCCGCCTCGCGGAGCCCGGGCGCCAGCGCGCCGACGACCGCCTCCGTGTCGTCGTCGGTGGCGCAGACGCAGACGATCGGCGCGGACGCGGCGAGGGCCCCCGCGTCCGCCGCCGAAGCGACCGGGCCCAGGACCTCGACCTCGAAGCCGCCGACCTCGAGCGCCTCGCGCGCGAAGTCCATGCGGGGCTTGATGGCGCGGACCTCTCCGACGCCGAGCACGACGGCGCGGCGCGTCGGCGCGGCCGCGGCCCGTCGACGCAGCGCCTCGAACGGCGCGGCCTCGGCCAGCGGGCGCAGCGAGCCGGCTGCGGTCCCCTCTCTCTCTGCGGGCGGCGCCTCTCTCTCTGCTGGCGGCGCCGGGCCCGCGTACTGGTTGACGCCGATCAGGCCGCGCTTGCGCTCCGCCACCGCGACACGGCGCTCCGCCGCCGACGCCTCGATGCGCTCGGCCCACCCTCCATCCTTCAGGCTGCGGGCCGCGCCGCCGAGGTGCTCCAGCTCCTGGAACACGCTCCACGCGGCCCGCGCGAGGCGCTCGGTCAGGCCCTCGATCGCGTAGCTGCCGCCGGCGGGATCCACGACGTGGCCGAGGTGGCTCTCGTGCCGCAAGAGATGCTGCGTGTTGCGGGCGAGGTGCTCGGCGCCCTCCGAGGGCGCCCCCATCGGGGCGTCGAACGCGGTGACGTGCACCGCCTGCGCGCCGCCGACCACCGCCGCGAAGGCCATCGTGGTCCCGCGGAGGAGGTTGGTGTGCGGCTCGAGCACCGAGAGCCCACGCGAGGAGCCGAACGCGTCGATCCACGCGCCGTCGCCGTCCACGCCGAGCGCGCGCAAGACCTTCGACCAGAGCAGCCGGGCCGCGCGGAGCTTCGCGATCCCGACGAAGAGGTCCGCGTCGAGCGCGAGGGCGAAGCGTAGCTTGGCGGGCAGCGTGTGCAGCGCGAGGTCGCGTTCGGAGAGCTGCCGGAGCTGCTCGAGGCCCGCCGCGCAGAGCCACGCCAGCTCCAGGGCGGCCGAGCCGCCCGCCTCGTGCGTGGGCCGACAGTCCACGAGCAGCGTCCGACCGGACGCGCGCGCGGCCTCGGCGAGCTGCGTCCAGGTGCCATCGTCGGCGTCGCCGGCCAGCGGGTCCATCGCGCAGGTCACGCGCTCGAGCGCCGGGGCGCGCGCGTCCGTCTCGAAGACCCAGTCCACGTCGAGCCCGTCGACCAGGCCCGGGCTCGGCGGCGCGCCGGAGACCCAGATCTGCTCCGCCCCCTCGCGGACCGCCCGCTCGACGCGCGCCCGCTCGGGGCGACGGAGCGCCTGGCCGACCCGCCACACGTCGAGCCCACGCCCACGCGTGAACGGCGCCGCGCCGGGGGCGCTCCTCGGTGGAGGGGCGTCCTCGGCGGTGGAGAGCGCGGGGAGCGAGACGCCGTCGAGCAGTCGTCGCGTGAGGCTGTCCGGGTCTCTTCCCGACAGGTCGGCGGTGACCTTCGCGCGCCAGGACGCGAGATCCGCCGCGTCGAAGCGGGGCTGGGATTCGGGCATCGGGTCTCCGTACATCGGGGGCGTGCCCCCATCATGGGTCACGAGCCCTCCCCGAGCCCGTGCTCGGCCGTCACGTAGGCGCGTCAGCCGGTGAAGCGATCAGTCGCTCGAGCCACCGCGTCGGCCGCCACCGCCACCGCGGCGTCGACGCCTCGGCTTCGGGGGCGCCTCCTCCTCGACGGAGTCGGCGTCCTCGCCCGAGTCGTCTTCCTCATCCGAGTCATCGTCCTCGTCCGAGTCATCGTCCTCGTCCGAGTCGTCGTCCTCGTCCGAGTCGTCGTCCTCATCCGAGTCGTCGTCCTCGTCCGAGTCGTCGTCCTCGTCCGAGTCGTCGTCTTCGTCCGAGTCGTCGTCGTCCGAGTCGTCGTCGTCATCCGAGTCGTCGTCGTCATCCGAGTCGTCGTCCTCGTCCGAGTCGTCGTCTTCGTCCGAGTCGTCGTCTTCGTCCGAGTCGTCGTCTTCGTCCGAGTCGTCGTCTTCGTCCGAGTCGTCGTCCTCGTCCGAGTCGTCGTCCTCCGAGTAGTCGCCTTCGGCGCTCTCGTCGGACTCGGTGTCCTCGGACTCGGTGTCCGAATCGCCTTCGTCGGTCTCCTCGGACTCGTCGTCCTCCGACCCGGCTTCGGCCTCCGCGCTGTCCTTCGCCTCCGCCTCGTCCTTGCCGCCTCGACGGCGACGACGGCGACGACGGCGGCGACGGCCGCGACCCTCCTCTTCCTCCTCGTCGGAGTCCGCGCCCTCGGCGGACCCGCCTTCGGCGTCCTCGGCGACCTTGGCCTTGGCCTCGGCGTCCTTCGGAGTCTCTTCCTCGGCGTCGCCGCGGCCTCGGCCCCGGCCCCGGCCCCGCTCCCGGTCGCCGTCTTCGCGCTCGCCGCGCTCGTCACGGTCGTCGTCGCGACCGCGGCGGCGACCGCCCCCGAGATCCTCCGCCTCGCCGCGGAGGGCGTCGAGGAGATCCATGTCCACGCCCGCGAGCAGCAGCGGCACCGAGCGAAGGCCCACGCCGCGCGCCTCGAGCGCCTCGCAGAGCCCGCCACCGTCGTACAGGACGCAGGGCGGCGCGCCGGCCACGACCACCTCTTCGCGGGCCTTGCTGCTCACGCGCGCGGTCGTGACGACCCACGCCGCGCTCGCGTTGCCGTAGTGATGCAAGGCTCCACGCACCTCGACGATGCGCTCCGCGTCGAGCTCCCGCCCGTCCCGCAGGACCAGGATGGCGAGGTGCACTTCCTCGTGGCCCCGACGCAGGGTGCCCGCGAGGTGGAGCTCGCTGGCGGAGCTCCCCGGACGGCGCACCGCCCGCAAGGCGCCGACGCCCTCCGCGTTGAGCCACGTGGCGAGCAGCTCCACGAAGCCCGCCGCAGGCAGCTCTTCGAGCTTGCGGAGGAAGGCGCGGTGCACGTCCCGACGCTGCTTGTCAGCCGCGCTGCGCGCATCACGCTCGAAACGTCCCGCGTCGCGCGGGAGATACCACTCGGTCAGGGCCAGCTCGCCGTCGACGTCGCGGAAACGCGCCCCCGCGTGGTTGCGGAGGCGGTCGGCGCGGATCGCGGCCGAGATCGTGGGCGCCAGCGCGGCCGGGGAGCCGGAGAGGCGCCCCTTGCTGATGAGCAGCTCCGCCGCGCGGCCGTAGCTCACCGGCTCGCGCCGCTGCCCGGCGAGCGCCTGATAGACCGCGTCCGCCAGGTCACGCCCGAGCAAGTCCCCGTCCTCGGGCGCCCGGTTCATGTCGAGGGGCTCGCGCTGCTGACGCTTGCCGCGCCGTCCGCCGCGATCTCGCTCGGAGCGGCGCCCGTCGCGATCACGCCCGCCGCGATCGCTCCGGTCGCTCCGGTCGCTCCGGTCGCTCCGCTCACCGCGGTCTCCGCGCTCGTTGCGGTCGCGGCGCTCGTCGGACTTCCCGCGGCGCTTGCGACGCCGACGTCGACCCCGGCCCCGGCCCTCGCCGTCCTCGTCGTCGCCGCCGTCCGAGCCTCCGCCGCCGCCCTGGCTCTTCTTGGGCTCGTCGACCTTGGAGAGGATCGGCTCGTCGTCGTCTTCTTCCTCCGGGAACACGTCCGCGCCCGGGAGCTTGCGCCGGTCCACGGGCCGGTCCTCTTCGCCGTCCGCCTTCGGCTCCGGATCGGGGAGGCTCTCGATGTCGACGTCGAAGTCGCTGTCCGCGAGGGCGATCGTCTTCTTGTCGAACTCGCGCAGCGCGAAGACGCCGGGCTTCACCTTGACGATCGGCTCCTCGCCGCGGTCCTTCTTGATCATCGTCGCGAGCCTGGAGCTCATCGTCATGTCGGGCGCCTTGCCGACATGGGAGAGCAGGTTCTTCGCGATCGCGATCTCCGTGATCTTCTTGTAGTGGAGGGGCCGGCCCACCAGCCGGAGCACCTCGACGGCAGCTTCCGTGAACGTCATCTCTCTCCGAGAAAGGCGCGGCTCGCGTCAGGCGACCGCGGCAGAGCCGGGGCGGATGCGCAGCGCATCGGCGCTGGTCGCATCGGCCGCTCCATCGGAGCCGCCCCGGGAAACATCGAGACCGCGTGAGCCGGAGCCCTGCGGGCCGGGCCGCGCCCCCAAGCGGGCGTCGGACGAGGCGGGCGGGACGCTATCACCGGCCCTGCCAGGTGGCAATCGCCGCGCCCTGCCCCCGGCTCATTGCCCGGCGAACTGGAGGATCGGGTAGTCCACGAAGCCTCCGTTGCGAGAGATCACCCGGACGGGCACGACCTCTCCGCGGCGGACGCCGAGGGCGGCCAGCGCCTGCGCCGGCATGAACACGAGGTCGGCGGGCTCCTCGCCTCCGGCGTGCTTGCAGCGGACCGTCAGGCGGTTCTGGATGCCCGCGGGGTACGCGCGCCGTCGGCGGTCGTTCGGCTGCACCAGCTCGATCTCGTCCGCGAAGGCCACCGCGCAGTCCTGGGTCGTGCCGACGAGGCCTGGCTCGTCGCGGAGGTTCGTCAGATCGAAGCCGTTGGCGACCGAGGCGGGCTGAGCGCGCGGCGCGGCGTGGGCCAGCTCCGGGTTCTCGCCCTCCACCCGCACGAACTGCACGACCGGGTAGTCGAAGTAGCCTCCGTCGGCGGCCAGGATGCGCACCCGGACCCGGCGGCCGCGGCGCACCTCGTCCACGCTCGAGGCCGCCTCCGGGCTGAACACGAGATCGGCCCAGCCCTCGCCGCTCGGGGCGTGGCACTTGATGGCCATGCGATGCGCCGCGTCCAGCTCGTAGCGCGCGGCCTCGCGCCCCTCGACCGCCTCGGGGCGGCCGCTGAAGATCACGTCACAGGCCTGCTCCGTATCGAGATGGACACCCGGCTGAACCCGCACCAGGCGGATGTCGAAGCCGGCGCCCGGGTCGCCTCCCGCCCCGCCCGCGGGCTGCACGGCCGGCTGCGCGGGGTGAATGGAGCGACGCGCGGACGCCTCCGGGTCGTCGGGCTGCCCGTGCGTGCGCGAGCTCTGCGTGTGCCGAAAGGGGTTCACGCAGCAGCCCGAGAGGGCTCCGCTCACCAGAAGCAGGACGACGATCGCGGGCCGCATGTCGCGCTCGGGCTACGGCCCGCGCCGTCTCCTGTCAACCGGCCGCGAGGGCGGTCTCGTCGGCGGCCTGCGGCGGCTCGGACGGTCGCTCCGCGAGCGCCTCCGCGCAGCCGACCGTCGCCCGCTCGAGGATGGCCTCGCAGAGATCGGCGTAGTCGTAGCCCGCGCCGGCCGCGATCTTGGGCAGGAGAGAGGTCGGGGTCAGCCCCGGGAGGGTGTTGACCTCGAGCACGTACTCGTTCTCGCCCTCGGTCACGATCATGTCGACGCGGGCCGCGCTGGTGACCCCGAGGCACGCCGCGGCGCGCTCGGCGATGTTGAGCACGCCCTTGTAGCGGGTGGGGGCCAGTCGGGCCGGGAAGTGATACTCGCTCTGGCCCGCCTGGTACTTCGAGCGGTAGTCGTAGAACTGCCCGCGCGGCACGATCTCGATGGCCCCGAGCGCGCGTCCGTCGAGGATGCCGACCTGGACCTCGCGTCCACCCACGAAGCGCTCGACGAGGACGGAGCGATCGAACTGGGCGGCGTCCGCGAGGCGCGCCCGCAGCTCGTCCAGGTCCGAGGCTTTGCCCGCGCCCACGCTCGATCCGGCCCGGCGCGGCTTCACGAACGCCGGGTACCCGAAGGAGCCGTGCACCTCTTCGACGCGCGCGAGATCGGCGCTGTCCAGGGTGTAGTACGGGGGCGTCGGGACGTTGTAGAGGCGGAACAGCTCCTTGCTCTTGAGCTTGTCCATCGCGAGCGCGCTCGCGAGCACCCCGCTGCCCGTGTAGGGGATGCCGAGCAGCTCGAGCATCCCCTGGACGCAGCCGTCCTCCCCGTAGGGGCCGTGCAGCGCGATGAACGCCACGTCGATCGGGTTCTGGCGCAGCACGCGATCCAGGTCGCGGTCGACGTAGATGCGCTGGACGTCGTAGCCGCGCTCGGTCAGCGCCTTGGCCACGCCCTCACCCGTCTTGAGCGAGATCTCCCGCTCCGAGCCCAGGCCTCCCAGCAGAACCCCGACGCGCGCGCCCTTGAATGTCTCTGCGTTCATCGTTCTACAGCTCCTCTCGCCCGGAGGGGCGATGCGAAGGCCAGGCCAAAGGCGCGACCCTCTTTCTTTTCGGCAGGTTGGGAGTTCCGGGCCCGGGCCGGCGTGTCTCCGCGGACACGACCGTGATTCCCTATGTGCTCGGTACTCCGCGCGGTCGAAGGCCGTCAAGAAACCGGAGAGAAGCGCACCGTCTAGCACGTTCGAGGGGGGCAGCCTCGGAAAAACCGTCACTCGGGCGGGGGGTCACCAGGCGTGGAGGGATCTCGCCGTGAGGGCGCGGGCGGCGGCGGCCCTGGCGCCGGAGACGACTCCGCCCCCGTCGCCTCTGTGCGGCCCGCGCCCTCCCCCGTTCCGAGCACGTGCAGGGCGAAGCGACCTCGCCCGTGGTGGTGCAGCTCGAGGCTCAGCACCTCCCGCACCTCCGCGCAGCGCGAGAGCGTCGCGTACGGGTCGGGCCCCGAGTCGCTGACCACCAGCGCGCCGTCCGTGGCGCGGAGGAAGAGATCGAGATCCTCCGCCTCCTCGTCTCCGGCCGCCGCGACGGCCAGGCACTCGCCCGCCTCGAGCACGACCGTGCGGCGGAACGGCGACTCCTGCCGGAGCTCCGCGTTGAGCACGAACCGGGGCGTGTAGCCGCGGAGTCGGTACGGCGCCGTCGCCTCCTCGACCCGCAGCGCCTGGATCGAGGTGACGCTGTCCGGGGCGCGGAGCAGCGCCAAGGCGTACGCCCCGTCCCGGCCGTAGCCCTTGACCGCCACGCGCATGACCGAGGGCTGATCGCGGCACGCGCGGACCCGCGCCGTGGACTGCACGGCCGTGTCTCGGTCGACCTCGCGCCCCGCGTCGTCGGCCAGGTAGAGGTCCAGGTCCATGCCCTCGTGCGACGCGGCGCCCGCGATCAGCGCGCAGCCAGGGCCGATGACGACGTCGTGGGTGCGGACCTCGCCCGGCACGATCGCCGCGTCCCGGCTGACGAAGAGCGGCGGCGCGAACCCGCGGTTCTGGAGCGGCGCGGCCATGACGCCGAGGGCGAGGGCCGGGTCGTCGACGCGCTCGTCGTGGGGCTCGGGCGCCGGCTCGCCGGGCGCCGCGTCCGGCTCCTCCGCCGGGCCCACCGCGACCATCACGCCCACCGCCCCCGCCCCCTCGAACGCGCGCAGCTCCACCGTGTGGCGACCCGCCTCGCTCGGGCAGTGCTCGATCGACGGCTCGGCGTCCTGCGCCAGATCGCGCGCCACCTCGACGCCTGCGGCGTCGAAGAGGAACAGATCGATGTCTCGCAGCCCCTCGCCGCTCCGCCCCGTCGCGACGTAGCAGCGCCCGGGCTCGAGCATCACGGGCAGCCGCACGACGGAGCCTTCGGTCACCCGCTCGAGGAGCGGCGCGCCCACGGGCGAGAAGCCGCGGGCCCGGAGCGCGCTCCGGCTGCGGGCCAGATGCTCTTCCACGTCGCGGAAGGGGACCCGCGGGGCGAGCACCCCCTCGAAGAGCCCATCGAAGCCGTCCCCCACCTCGGGCTCGCTGCGGAAATGCGCCACCATGACCGCGCCGGCCCCCTCGCGGGCCCGGATCACCAGGTGGTGGGGCCGCACCATCGCGTCGCCCTCTCCCTGCGGGCAGACGTGGACCAGACCGCCCTCGCCGTCGATCGACTCGGTCGCCGCCACGTCGCCCTGCCCGTCGTGCAGGGTCAACGTCAGATCGCGGATCGATCCGCCTCCGAGGGCCAGGAAGGTGCTGCACTTGCCCACCCCGAGGTCGAGCGGGAACGAGACGCCCCGGTCCTCCAGGACGAACGCCCGGGTGAGCCCCACCTCTTCACCGTATCCCCGATGACGCATGCGCTGCCGGAGGCGGGCGTGACGCCGGTTCAGCGCGTCGAGCGGCCCGGCCTCGTCCGGGAGCAGGCTCAGCGGGCGCGTCGGCGCCGCCTCCGGGGGGCCGCAGCCGACCGCGGCGAGCGCGAGCAGGAGCCCCGCGACGCCCCTCATCGCGCCCCTCATCTGCCCTCGCGGCTCGCTTCGGCCGCTCCATCGCGGAAGAGATCGTCCATGCGCACCTCGAGCCCGGTCGGCCCGCGGAAGATGCGCACCTCGAACAGGCCGCTCCCCGCCGCGGCGCGGACCGCGACGAAGTAGGTGCCGGACTGTGACGGACAGAAGCGCAGCGCGGCGCTCGCGCCGTCCATCGCGTCCTGCACGACCTCCCCGCCGTCGCTGTCGAACACGCGCAGGTTCAGCTCGCGCAGCGCCGAGGATCCGGCCCCGAGCACGAGGTAGCAGGTCCCGGCGCGCATCGGCTGCTCCCGCACGTCCGCGGCCTGGTCGACGAGGAACCCCCGCCATGGCTCTCCCAGCGCGCTGAAGCCCCGCGTCTGCACGACGTCCGAGGCGCTCTCCATGGCCTGCTGGACGCGCGGAGAGCGGTAGTCCGCGGCCCGCGGCGTATCCCCCGGCCCCTCCGCCGGCGCGCCCGCGGGATCCGCGAGCGCGGCTTCGCCGTCGCAGGCGGTGAGGAGGAGCGCGAGCGCGAGCGAGACACGCACGGGGCCAGCTTTAGCACGCCCGCCGGAGTCGCACGGAGGGCTCTCTCGCGCTTCGTGCTCTTCAGGAAGTCGCGGGCAAGGGCAGGGGCAAGGGCAAGGGGGCGGCTGGCGCCGCCTACTCCGGCATCGGGGGCAGGTTGAGCGGCACGCCGCCGCCCTCTGCGCCGCCCGACTGACGATCACGGATCTCCTGGATCGCCGCGTCGATGGCCGTGCGCACCGAGCTGCTCCGCTCGACGGCGCGCCGATCGCGCAGCGCGGGGATGCTGAGCGCGTCCCCGACCCGCCCGAGGGACTGCGCCGCCCGGGCCCGGATCTGGGAGTCGTCGAAGCGGATGAGTCGGACCAAGGCGTCCACCTTCTCCGGCCCCTCGAGCGCGCTCAGCGCGTTGACGGCCTCCAGCCGCTCGTCCATGTCGCGGTCGCCGTCGCGCACGAACCCCTCGAGCTGCTCGACCGCGCCCGGATCGCGCAGCCGGCCGAGGCTCCGGATCGCGTCCAGGCGGACGTCCTTCTCGGGATCGCGCAGCAGAGTCAGGAGCGGCTGTGTCGCGCGGCGATCCCGGATCACGCCGAGCGCGAGCGCGGCCCACTGCCGCGCGGCCGCCTCCCGGTCGCGCAGCAGCTCGAGCAAGGCGGGCACGGCGGCGGGATCGGGCAGGCGCCAGATGGCCGCCGCGGCGACGACCCGCACGTCCACCACGGGGTCACGGAGCGCCCGCACGAGGTCCGGGACCGCGTCGCGCGCCGCCAGGCGACCTAGGGCGCGGCCGGACGAGGCGCGGACCCGCCAGTCGCGATCCTCGCGGATGCGCGTGCGCAGCAGCGGCACGATGGTCTCGCGGTGGTCGTATCCGCGCCGGCCCAGCAGGTCGGCCGCCCGCGCGCGCTCCTCGGGGCTGCCGTCGGAGAGCTGCTCGGTGGCCGTGCGCAGCTCCGCGTCCCCGAGGTCCTGCGCGTGCGCCTGCGTCGGCCAGGCCGGCAGCGCGCCACCGAGCAGCAGCGCTCCAGAGAGGAGCGCGCTCCAGCTGGCGGGCCATCGGGTGGCCCAGCGCCATCGCCAACGAGTCACGGTCATGTCCCCCGAAGCCCCGAGGGGCCTCGATCAATGTACCACGGACGTCTCGCGGGCCGCGTTCATTCAGCCTCGGCCGCGGCCTCGTCTCGCATCACGTCGCGCAGCGCCTCGAAGCTCATGAAGTGCGTCACGAGCTCGCCCGAGCGGGCGGCGATGTCGTCGAGGAGGCGCTGCACCTCCTCGTCCACGCGGCGGGTCTTGTCGCGCAGCGCGTCCAGGTCGATGTCCCCCTCCGCGTTCAGGGTGCCGAGGCGCCCCTTGAGCTGCGCGATCTGGAAGCGCAGGTCGTCGCGGTCGCGCTCGCGTCGCGCGATGTCGCGGGTCAACACGCCCACCGCGTCCTGCGCCTCCACCCAGACGCTCGCGAGCTTGCCCGCGTCGCGGAGGCGCGTCACCGCGTCGGGGTCGAGGTCCCCCTTGGGCGGCGGCGCGGGCGGCAGCCACCCCCACGCCTCGCGCAGGGGCGCCTCGAGCTCGCCCAGCCGACCGAGCGCCGCGGCGCGCTTCTTCGACAGCTCGTCGATCGCGCGGAGCGCCCGGGACTCGTCCCGCCCCAGCACGTCGATGGCGTTGCCGACCCGGAGCCGCGCGTGCCGGATCTCGTCCTCTTGTTTCATCACCGCCGACGCGCTCCGGTCCAGCTCCGCGCGCCGCCGCGCCAGCTCTCCGATCGCGCGCTCGAGCGCGTCGAGCGAGACGGTCAGCCACTCGGGGGCCGCGCCGCCGTGGGCGCGCACGGTCAGCTCGCGGAAGCGCGCGACCCGCCGATCCCAGGCGTCGGTGGAGCTCGAGACGGTGTCCCGCTCGACCCGCTTCGGCAGCTCGGTCGCGAGCGCGTCCGCGAAGCCGCTGTCGTTCAGCGTGGGGAACATGCTGGGCCGCGGCAGGAGCTCGCCCACCTTCCGCAGCTCCTCGTACAGGTGGTACGCGTCGGCGTGCCGATGGCTCGGCTCCTTTTGCAGGAGCTGCGTCACGACCTCGTCCAGCTCCCGCGGGATGCCCGTCGCGCGCTCGGAGGGCGGCGGCGCCGTCTCGCGCATGTGCTTGAGGATGAGGTCGGGGGTCGGTCCGTCGAACGGCGGCTCCCCGGTGAGCATCTCGTAGAGCACGCAGCCCAGCGCGTAGAGGTCGGCCTTCCCCGTCAGCGGCGTGCCGCGCGCCTGCTCCGGGGCCATGTACTCGGGCGTTCCGAACACGGCGCCCGTGGCCGTCAGGCGGATCTCCCCCTTCATCTTCGCGAGCCCGAAGTCGAGGATCTTCACGAAGTCGCCGCCGCCGTGCGCGCGCCGCAGGAGGTGCACGTTCTCCGGCTTGATGTCGCGGTGGATCACGTCCAGCTCGTGCGCGCGGCTGAGCGCCGACGCCATCTGTCGCGCGATGTCGACCGCTCGGGGCACCGGGAGCGGGCCCCGGCCGATCGTGTCCGCGAGGGACTCGCCCTCGAGGAACTCCATCACCAGGTAGACCAGCCCGTCGGGCGTCTCGCCGTAGTCGGTGATGTCGATGATGTGCTCGTGGTCGATCTTGTTGGCCGCCTTCGCCTCGCGCAGGAAGCGGCGCCGGTTGGTCGGATCGCCCGCGAGATCGGGAGAGAGGAACTTGATGGCCACGTCGCGGCCCACCACGTCGTGTCGCGCGCGGTAGACCGTGCCCATGCCCCCCGCGCCCACCTTCTCCGTGATCACGTAGCGGCCGCCGATCGTGCGTCCGAGCAGCGCGTCCGGGAGCTGCTCCAGCTCACCGCCGTCGAGCGGGCAGACGCGGGGCTCTCCCCGCCACTTCGCTCCGCAGATGGTGCAACGCCACACGCTCTTCTCGCCTCGCCCGCGAGGGTAGCGCGAAACGCCGGCGCGTTGACCGTCTCGGGGCCGGATGCTAGCTCGCGCGCGCATGTCGTCCGACTCTCAGGCCGCGCCGATCCCCTGGTATCGCTGGCCCGCCGTCCAGATTCGACGGCTCTACGACTGGACGATCCACTGGGCGGGCAGCCGCTTCGCCGTCCCCGCGCTCTTCCTCCTCGCGTTCGTCGAGGCGAGCTTCTTCCCGATCCCGCCCGACGTGCTGCTGACGGCGATGTGCCTCGGCAAGCCGAAGCGGGGGCTCCTCTACGCCGCGGTGTGCAGCGTCGGCTCGGTGAGCGGCGCGGTCCTGGGCTGGTACATCGGGATGTCGCTGTGGTCGGCCCTGGGCACCTCCGCCACGTGCCCCGAGTTCGAGGGGGGCGCGTGGATGTTCGAGCACATCCCGGGCTTCACCTGTGCGCAGTTCAGCGTCGTGCAGGAGCTCTACCGGGACAACGCGTGGATGGCGCTCTTCACCGCGGCCTTCACGCCCATCCCCTTCAAGGTGTTCACCATCGCGGCCGGCGTCTTCGACGTCGCCCTGGCCACCCTGCTCTTCGCGAGCGCCGTCGGTCGCTCCGCGCGGTTCTTCCTGGTGGCGGGGCTGATCTTCAAGTTCGGGCCGCAGGTGCGCAGCTTCATCGAGAAGCGCTTCGAGCTGGTGACCCTGGTGTTCACCGTGCTGCTCGTGGGCGCGTTCGTGGCGCTGAGGCTCCTCCACTGAGCACTGGGCGCCTGCCCCGGACATTGTTGACAAAGTCGATGCGCCTTCCCAGAGTCCGGGGGCAGTGAAGCTCTCGAACAAGGGCCGCTACGGCGTGAAGGCGATCTTCGACATCGCCTTCCACAACGACGGCAAGGCCACGCAGATCAAGGAGATCGCGGAGCGTCAGGCCATCCCGCCGCGCTTCCTCGAGCAGATCTTCCAGGATCTCAAGCGCGCGGGCCTGGTGCGATCCAAGCGCGGCCCCCGCGGCGGCTACCAGCTCGCGGTGCCCGCGGCCGACATCCGGCTCGGCGACATCATCCGCGCGCTCGAGGGCCCGCTGACCCTCAACTCGCCCAAGAAAGCCGGCGACGAGGACGGCGACGCCACCAGCCGCGCCGTGACCGAGGAGGCGTTCGACGACCTCGCCGAGCAGATCGAGGCGTGCTTCGACTCCCGCACCATCGAAGACCTCTGCGAGCGCGGTGAGGCGCTCGGCTACCGCCGCGACACCCCCGGCAAGTACGTCTACGTGATCTGAGTGGAGAGTTTCGTGACGGCCCCCGTCGTCGACAGCGTCCTCGATCTCATCGGCCGGACCCCCCTCGTGAAGCTTCGCCGCGTCGCGCCCGAGGGCGCGGCCACGGTGTGGGCCAAGGCCGAGCACCTCGAGCCGGGCGGCTCGATCAAGGACCGCATCTGCCTCGCGATGATCGAGGCCGCGGAGCGAGACGGACGGCTGCGCCCGGGCGCCACGGTAGTGGAGCCCACGAGCGGCAACACCGGCATCGGGCTCGCCCTGGTCTGCGCGCGCAAGGGCTACCACCTGGTCCTCACCATGCCCGCGAGCATGTCGCTCGAGCGGCGGCAGCTCCTCGAGGCCTACGGGGCCGAGATCGTGCTCACCGAGCCCAGCCGCGTGATGGAGGGCGCCATCGAGGCGGCCGAGCGCATCGCGGAGGAGCGCGGCGCCTTCATGCCGCAGCAGTTCGACAACCCCGAGAACCCCGCCGCGCACGCGCGCACCACCGCGGTCGAGATCCGCGAGGCCCTCGGCCGCGCGCCCGACGCCTTCGTCGCCGCGGTCGGGACGGGCGGCACGGTCAGCGGCGTGGGCGGGGTCTTCGGGCCCGAGGGGACGCGCGTGTTCGCGGTCGAGCCGGACACGAGCGCCGTCCTGAGCGGCCAGCCGCCCGGGCCCTCCAAGATCCAGGGCATCGGCGCGGGCTTCGTGCCGCGCAACTACGACCCGGCCGTCGTCGACGAGGTGCTCCGGGTGACCGACCGCGACGCCTGGGAGATGAAGCTCCGGCTCGCGCGGGAGGAGGGGCTGCTCGTCGGGATCAGCGCGGGCGCGAACGTCGTCGCGGCGGTGCGCGTGGCCGAGCGGCTCGGGACCGGCGACGTCGTGACCCTGCTCTGCGACACGGGCGAGCGTTACTTCAGCCTCGACGAGTACTTCCGGTGAGCTTCGACGCGCGGGTGCTCTTGGTGGGCGTGGGCGGGCTCGGCTCGCCCGCCGCGCGGGTGCTCGCGCGGAGCGGCGTGCGCCGCCTGACCGTGCTCGACGACGACGTGGTCGACGTCTCGAACCTGCACCGGCAGATCCTCTACGACGACGCCGACGTCGGGCACGACAAGGCCGAGCGCGCCGCGGCCAAGCTCCGCGCCGAGGGCGCGACCGTCGCGGTGGCCAAAGGTCGTCTCGTTCCTGATACGGCGCTCGCGCTCTTCCGCGACCACGACCTCGTGCTCGAAGGCGCGGACAACTTCGCCACCAAGTTCCTCGCCGCGGACGCGAGCGCGCTGAGCGGGGTCCCGGTGGTGCAGGCGGGCGCGGTCCGCTGGAGCGGCTGGGCCCTCGCGACCGACCCCGGACGGAGCGCGTGCATGCGCTGCGTCTTCGAGGACATCCCCCGGGACCGGGTCGAGACCTGCGCCGAGGCCGGCGTGATCGGGCCCGTGGTCGGCGTGCTCGGCGCGCTCGAGGCCGCGCTGGCCCTGCGCCTGCTCGGCGGAGACGGGAGCGCGGCGGGGGAGCTGTGGAGCTATCGCGGGCTCGAAGGGAGCCTGCGCGCCAGCCGCGTCCGACGGAGGCCGGGTTGCCCGGCCTGCGAGGGCGCGATCCGGGAGCTGTCCTGGGAGCGCTATGCTCCGCCGGACTGCGCCCTCTAGACGTCACCAGGAGAGAGTCATGGCCATCACCGTTCGCATCCCCACCCCCCTCCGAAACCTCACCGGCGGCGCCGACGAGGTCAGCATCGAGGGCGGCACCGTCGCCCAGGTGATCGACAACCTCGAGGCGAGCCACCCGGGGCTGAAGGAGCGCCTGCTCGACGACAAGGGCGTGCGCCGGCACGTGAACATCTTCGCCAACGACGAGGACATCCGCTTCCTCGACAACCTCGACACCACGCTGAAAGACGGCGACTCGGTGCAGATCGTGCCCGCCATCGCCGGCGGCTGAATGCTCTCCCGCGAGGACAGACGCCGTTACGCGCGGCAGCTGCTGCTCCCCGAGATCGGCGAGGCGGGACAGCGCGCGCTGCTCGACGCCCACGCGCGGACCGAGTCCGAGGTCGCCGCGCTGTACCTGACGCGGGCCGGCGTGGCGCTGGGTGACGCGGGCGTCGAAGCGCGCGCGCAGATCCCTCCCAGCGGGGACCCGGCGCTGGCCGAGGCGGAGCGCTTCCTCGAAGGAGCGTTCGGCGCGGTCGAGGCCATCAAGGCCATCGTCGGCGTCGGCCGCGCGGGGGAGCTGGACCGCCCACTCACGGCGCCTCGCCAGGAGGAAGCGCCTTGAGGCATCGGCGCGTCGAGTCGATCGTGGACGCGGTCGGCGACACCCCGATGGTCCGCCTCCGGAACCTGGAGAAGGACTGCGAGGGAGACGTCGAGCTCTACCTGAAGCTCGAGTATTGCAACCCGGGTGGCTCCGTGAAGGACCGCCCCGCGCTGCAGATGATCCGCGACGCCCTGGCGGACGGGCGCTTCGGCGAAGGCAAGACCCTCATCGACGCCACGAGCGGCAACACCGGCGTGGCCTACTCGCTCTACGGCGCCGCGCTGGGCGTGCGCGTCGCGCTGGTGATGCCGTCGAACGTGTCGCAGGCGCGCAAGGAGATCACCCAGGCCTACGGCACCGAGCTGATCTACAGCGACCCGATGGAGGGCTCCGACGGCGCGATCGAGCAGGTCCGCGAGATCGTCCGAAAGGAGCCCGACCGCTGGTTCTACCCCGACCAGTACAGCAACCCGAGCAACCCCAAGGCGCACTACCTCGGGACCGGGAGCGAGATCGTCGCGCAGGTCGGGGACCGGCTGACCCACTTCGTCACCGGCCTCGGCACGACGGGCACGATGATGGGCACCACGCGGCGCCTGAAGGAGCACCGCGCCTCGATCCGCTGCATCGCGCTCGAGCCGGACGACGCGTTCCACGGCCTCGAGGGGCTCAAGCACCTCGCGAGCTCGATCGTGCCGAACATCTACGACGCGAGCGTGCCCGACGCGATCATGCCGGTGGGCACGGACGCGGGCTGGGACATGGCCGACCGCGTGGCGCGCGAGGAGGGGCTGCACATCGGGCACTCCGCGGGCGCCAACGTGTGGGGGGCCCTCGAGGTGGCCAAGACCCTGAAGACGGGCTGCGTCGTGACCATCGCCTGCGATCGCGGCGATCGGTACTTCGCGCCCATGAAATGGGAGAAGAAATATGTCTGGTGATCTGCCTCCGTGGACGCGGGGTGACCTCTCGATCCCGGCCGCGCTGCTCGAGGCGATCGAGGCGCACGCGCGCGAGGCGTACCCCAGCGAGGCGTGCGGCTTCGTGATCGGCCCGGCCGAGGACGCGGCGGCGCTCGACGAGGCGGTGCGCGAGGCCAACGAGGCGGACAAGTACCACCGGCTCGATCCCGAGCGTTTTCCGCGCACCTCGAACACGTACTTCAAGATCAACGAGCTCCGCGCGGCCCGCGCCTTCGAGGCCGGCGAGCAGGCGGGCCGTCCGATCAAGGTCATCTACCACTCGCACTGCGACGCGGGCGCGTACTTCAGCGAGGAGGACGCCGCGACCTTCTCGAACGAGCGACAGCTGATGTGGCCCTGCGCGTTCCTCGTGGTGAGCGTGGTCGCCGGCGAGGTGAAGGATCGCAAGCTCTGGGTCCACGCCCCTGGCACCGACGACTTCACGGAGTCATCCCTGAAGATCACATGAGCCAGCCGCGGAACCCTTACCCCACCGTCGACGTGATCATCGAGATCGCGGACGGCGTGGTCTTCATCGAGCGCGCGAACACGCCCAGGGGCTGGGCGCTGCCGGGCGGCTTCATCGACTACGGCGAGCGCCCGGAGGACGCGGCGGTGCGCGAGGTGAGAGAGGAGACCGGCCTCGACGTCGAGCTCGTCTCCCTGCTCGGCGTCTACGGCGCGCCCGATCGCGACCCGCGCCAGCACAACCTCTCGGTGGTCTACGTGGGCCGCGCGTCCGGGGAGCCGCGTGGCGGCGATGACGCGTCGGCGGCGCGGGTGTTCGCGCCCGACGCCCCGCCCTCCCCGCTCTGCTTCGATCACGCCCAGATCCTCGAGGACTACCGGCGGTTCAAGGCGAGCGGCGCGATCCCCCCACCGAGGGGCGGCGAGCGGGCAGGCCAGCACGGAGGCGAGGCATGAGAGCGCGCCTCGAGGCGCAGGAGGACATCCTCCTCGCGGCGGCCCGGGACGCGATCGCCGCCTCGGTGGAGCGCCGCCCGCCGCGACCCGCGCCCGAGGAGCGCGACGCCTTCCTGCAGGAGAACGCGGCCGTCTTCGTCACGCTCCGCAGCGCCGACGGCGCGCTCCGGGGCTGCATCGGCGAGCTCGAGGCGCGCCGCCCGCTGATCGAGTCCGTGCGGGGGAACGCCCAGGCCGCGGCCACCCGGGATCCGCGCTTCGCGCCGGTCCAGACCGCGGAGCTGGGGGAGCTCGCGATCGGGATCAGCGTCCTGACCGCGCCCACGCCCATCCCGCCCGCGCAGGTCGAGGTGGGCCGCCACGGGCTCCTGGTCGAGCGCCCGCCCCATCGTGGCGTGCTGCTCCCCGAGGTCGCGCTGGCGCAGGGATGGGACGCGGCGACGTTCCTGACGATGACGTGCCGCAAGGCACGCCTCCCCGACGACGCGTGGCAGGACGCGGCCACGACCGTGAGCGCCTTCGAGACCCACAAGATCGGCGCGCCCTGAGGCGCAGGGACGGGGAGACGGACGAGCACGACCGGGCGCGCGCGAGGAGCGCGGCCCGGTCGGTCGGTGGGTCGGTCGGTCGAGGACGGCGAGGCGAGGCCTCGCGCGGCCCTCTCAGCCCTCGGGGAGGACGTTGATGCCCTTGATGTCGCCGGAGGTCTTCTGCGACTGGCGCAGGCGCGCCTTCTTGCCGCGGAGCTTGCGGAGGTAGTAGAGCTTCGCGCGGCGGACGTGGCCGCGGCTCACGACGTCGAGCTTGTCGATCTTCGGCGAGTGCACCGGGAAGATGCGCTCCACGCCGACGCCGTAGGAGACCTTGCGCACGGTGAAGGTCTCACGGTTCGCGCCGCCCTTGCGGCGGATCACGACGCCCTTGAAGACCTGGATGCGCTCTTTCTCGCCTTCCTTGATGCGGTAGTGCACCTCGACCTGGTCGCCGGGGCGGAAAGCGGGGAGCTGGCGCTGCTGGGCGGCCTCGATGGCCTGAATCTCGGGGACGACGCCTGACATGGCTGGAAACCTCGTATCTCGGGCCTCGTGGGCCCTATCGTCGATGGTCACGCGTCACGGCGAATGCCGTCGGACGCGGGGTCGCAGCGTTTAACACGAGGTCTCGACGCGGTCAATCGGACCCGGCCGGATTCGCGCCCTGCTCCCCGAAGAGGCGGTCGAGCGTGATGGCGACCGCGGCCCGCACCGAGAGGTGGTTGTAGCTGCCGTCGCCGCGAATGGCCGCGACCACGCCGTCGCAGGCCTCGAGCAGCGCAGGCGCGAGCCCGTGGCCCGTCCCGAAGAGGATGAGGCTCGGCACCTCGCGCATGCGGGCGCCGGCGATCGTCGCGTCGACCACGTCTCCGCTCGCCCGCGCGCTCGTGACCCAGATCTCGGGACGCTTCCCCTCCCTCTCGGCGATCTCGTCCGACGCCTGGGCCACGGAGTCCACGAGTCGACAGAGGGCCAGGGCCTCGCTCCGCTCGGGCACGCGGGTCGCGCCGGCTCCGTCGCGCCAGTGCCCGAGGATGCGATCGACCAGTCGGTGCTGGGCCTCGATCGGCGTCACCACGTAGTAGCCGGCGAGGTCGTAGGTGCGCGCGCTGCGGGCGATGTCGTGCACGTCGAGGTTGGTCACCGCGGTGGTGATCACGTCGCCGGCCCGGTCCACGACCGGGTGGTGCACGAGGGCCAGGTAGACCCCGCTCACGTCTTCGTCTCCTCGTGCAGCTCCTCGCGCATCTCTTCGCGCCAGGCCTGCTCTTCGTCGCTCGGGGCGCGGCCCTCGAGCAGATCGGGCCGGCGGGCCAGCGTCCGCTCGAACGACTGGCGCCGGCGCCACGCGGCGATCTTCGCGTGGTTGCCGCTGAGCAGCACCTCCGGCACCCCCTCGCCGCGGAACTCGGCCGGGCGCGTGTACTGCGGATACTCGAGCAGCCCCTGCGCGTGCGACTCGTCTTCGATCGACTGCGGGTTGCCGAGCACACCGTCGACCAGCCGGGCCGTGGCCTCGATCACGGCGAGGGCGGCGATCTCCCCGCCCATCAGCACGAAGTCACCGAGGCTGATCTCCTGGTCCATCTGCTTGCGCGCCCGCTCGTCGAGCCCCTCGTAGCGGCCGCAGACCAGGGTCAGCGCGCCCCTCCGAGACAGCTCCCGCGCGTGCCGCTGGGTGAACGGCTCGCCCTGCGGGGTGAGCAGCACGCGCCACGGGCGCTCGCCGCCGCGCTCGGCTTCCCGCGCCTCGGCCGACTCCATCGCCTCGACCACGGGCCCCGGCATCATCACCATGCCGCTGCCGCCCCCGTAAGGGGTGTCGTCGATGGACCGGTGCCGATCCGTCGTGAAGTCGCGCGGGCTCACCGTATCGATGGTGACGCGGCCGCTCTGCTGCGCCTTGCCGAGCAGGGCCTCCTCGCAGAAGCGCTCGACGAGCTCGGTGAAGACGGTGACGACGTAGTACCTCACCGCTTCCTCCGCGCCTCGAAGTCCTCGTGGTGCCGCACCACGGCCACGCGGGCCTCGAAGTCGACGTCCACGAGGTAGGGCTCGAGGATCGGGATCTCGCGCACGCCGTCCGCGCCCTCGACGAGGAGGCAGTCGACGCTGGGGTACCGGATCACCTCCGACACGACCCCGATCTCTTCGCCGCTCTCGGTGCGCACCGAGAGGCCGACGAGATCGATGTGATACAGCTCGTCCTCGTCGGGCGGCGGCAGGTCTTCGCGCGGGATGCAGACCTCGTGGCCGCGGAGCGCCTCGGCCGCCTCTCTGCCCACGACGCCCTCGAGGGTGAGCAGCACCAGCTCGCCGTGCGGGCGCGCGCGCTCGACCTTCACCTCGCGCGCCTCGCTCTTCCCGTCCGGCGTGCGGAGCCAGACGCTCGCGCGGTCCAGGAGCACGGGTGAGTCGGGGTTGAAGCGGTGCACGCGCAGCTCGCCGCGCACGCCGTGCGGGCGAGCCACGGCGCCAAGCGCGACGAGGGCCGTCTCGGCGGCCGTCTCGGCCATGGGCGGCCTCACTCGAGGATGTCGAGCACGGCCCGGCGGCGCTGGCGCGCGGACGTGGCCGCGAGCAGGGTGCGCATGGCGCGGGCGGTGCGGCCATCCTTGCCGATGACCTTGCCGAGGTCGTTCTGCGCGACGCTGAGCTCGACGATCAGCGCGCGGTCGCCTTCGACCGCATCGACGCGCACCTCGTCCGGTTCGTCGACGAGGGCGCGTGCGATGTAGTCGATCAGCTCGGTGAGCTGGTCCACGTCTTCGTCGCTCAGGCGCCGGCCTCGGCCGCGTCGGCCTTGGGCTCTTCAGCCTTGGGGGCGACGGCGGGTGCGTCGGCGGCCGCGGCGGCGAGCCGGCGGCACTTGTTGATCAGGTTGCGAACCCGGTCGCTCGGCTTCGCGCCGACGCCGATCCAGTGATCGACGCGCTCGAGGTCGAGGCGGATGTCCGTGTCCTCGCGCGACGGGTCGTAGGTGCCCACCTGCTCGAGGAAGCGCCCGTCACGGGGGCTCTCGGAGTCGGTGACCACGATGTGGTAGTAGGGACGCTTCTTGGCGCCATGCCGCGCCAGTCGAATCTTGACCATCTCGAAAAGCCTTCTTGCTCTGAGCCCGCGCGCCTTCCGGCTGCGGGACGGCGGAAGCTAGCGGCGAAGGTGGGGGGCGTCAAGCGAACACGTGGCGGCGTCGACGCCGTCGTGTCGGCGCGCTCCGCGATCGTGGTGCGGACGCGCGCCACTTGCTAGATCGGGGCCGTGACGCGCCCCCCGCGAAGACTCGGGCTCGCCCCGTTCGGCGTCGCCGCCCTCGTGCTGCTCACCGGCTCGGGCGGCTCCTGCTCGGAAGAGCAGCACCGCGAGACCACGCCGCCCCCCGGGGAGGTCACGATCGAGGAGGCGGAGCTGCCGCCGACCGACGTGCGCCTGCTCGTGATCACGGACCTCGACGGCTACCTCGAGCCCTGTGGCTGCACGAGCCGGCCGCTCGGCGGCATCGATCGCATGAGCGCCCGTGTGCGCTCGCTCTCGGGCGAAGGCCCGCCCTCGGCCCTGGTCGCGGCGGGCAACCTCTACTTTCACGGCGCCCCGCACGGCGCCGACGCCGAGCGCGCCGCGGTCCAGGAGCGCATGCGGGCCGAGACGCTCAACACCATCCTGGAGCGGATCGACCTGGTCGCCGCCGCGCCGGGCCCGCTCGACTTCGGCTACGGGACGGAGACCTTCCGCGCGCTCGCCAGCGAGGCCGGGTTCCCGCTCGTCGCGGCCGGGGTCACGCTCGCGTCCCACCAGGAGGCCGCGCCCGACGGCGAGCCGCCCTCCCCCGTGCTCGCGCGCACCACCGTGCGACGCGTCGGCGAGCACCAGGTCGGCTTCCTCGGCCTCTCGCACCTCGAGTCGGCCGACGGCTCCCTCCCCGACGCGATCACCGTCGACGCGGCGCTGCGCGAGGCCGGTCGCGCCGCCGTCGCGGAGCTGCAGGCGCAGGACGTGGACCTGATCGTCGCGCTCGTCACCGCCGACCGCCGCGGCGCGCGCCAGGTCGCGACCGGGGTCGATGGCATCGACGTCGTGGTGCACGGCGGCCTGGACGAGGCCAGCGTCTCGCCTCCGAGCACGCCAGGTGGCGCGATCCTCGTCAACGCGGGGCGCCAGGGTCAGGGCCTGGTCGTGCTGGATCTCCGCCTCGGTGAAGGCGAAGGCTGGACCGACGCCAGCGTCTGGACGCGCCGCGCGCGCCGCGATCACCTCGCGGGCCGCATCGAGTCGCTCGAGGCGCGCATCGCCGAGTGGCAGGGAGACGACTCCGTCGCGGCCGCCGACGTGGCCCGCCAGCGGGGCCGGCTCTCGGAGATGCAGGCGGAGCTGCGCGCGCTGGGCGCCGCGCCGCGCGTCTCGGGCAAGGCCTTCACCGCGCGCTACGAGGAGCTGCCGCCCGAGGCGGCGCGGGATCCGGCCATCACGGAGCTGATGGCGGCGCACGACCGGCAGGTGAACGCGCGCAACCGCGAGCTGTTCGCGGACTGGACCCCCGAGCCCGCGCCGGAGGGTGAGCCGCACTACGTCGGCTCGCAGGCCTGCGCGTCGTGCCATGGCGCCGCCGTGCGCTGGTGGCGCGGCCACGCGCACGGGCGCGCGTACGCCACGCTCGAGGACCGCCACAAGAACTTCAACCTCAGCTGCGTGGGCTGCCACGTGACCGGGTACCTGCAGCCGGGCGGCTCGACCGTCACGCACGTCGACCGCCTCCAGGACGTCGGCTGCGAGACCTGCCACGGGCCTGGCTCGCAGCACGTCGCCGCGCCCACCGAGGCGGCGGTGAACGTGCGGCGCGAGGCTCCGGAGAGCCTCTGTGTGCGCTGCCACAACGAGGAGCACAGCGACCAGTTCGTCTACGAGGGCTACCGACGGTCCCTGCTCGTCCCCGGTCACGGCCTGCCCGCGGGCGGCTGAAGCCGTCAGTCCTCGGCGAGGATCTCCACCCGCACCTCGATCACGCCCTCGCGGATCATGTGCAGGCGCTCCGCGGCCGCGCGGCTGAGGTCGATGATGCGTCGCCGGTCGCCGAACGGGCCTCTGTCGTTGACGCGCACCACCACGCTCTCGCCCGTGTCGACCCGGGTCACGCGCACCCGGGTGTCGAAGGGCAGGTCGCGCGTGGCCGCGGTCAGCTCGCCCGGGTCGTACGGCTCACCGCTCGCGGTGGAGCGCCCCGCGAGCGCGTCGGAGTAGTAGCTGGCGCGGCCGGTCCGCGTCTCGAGCGCGGAGGCCCCGCAGGCGCTGGCCGTGACGACCGAGGCGAGCAAGACGGCGGAGAGTCGAGGCATGGCGCCCCCGAGGATATCAGCGAAAGCGCTGCTCGGGCCCCGACGGCGTGTAGACCTGGATGGCGCGGAACGGAGCGGCCCCGTCGCCCTCGAGCGAGTGCAAGATCCCTGGCGGCACGTAGAGAGCGGCCCCGGGCCGCACCCGGATCGCCCTCTCGCCCACGCGCATCACGCCCGATCCGCTCTCGATGAGCAGGATCTCCGCGCTCTCGGCGTGTCGGTGCGACGGCACGACGAGATCCGCGTCCCCCTCGAGCACGCTGAGCCCGCCGTGACGCGCCCCCACGCCGTCGGCGTCGAGCAGGATGTGGACGCGGAGCTTGCCGCCGAGCGCGGGGAGCGCCGGCGTGGTGCGCACCGACGTCGCGCGGAGGGGGTGGACGCGTGCCCGACGCACCGAGGGGTCGTCGCAGCCCGCGGGCCCCGGATCCGAGAGGCTCGGCGCGCCTCGCCCGGCCGCGCGCACGTAGGCGACGACCGTGCGGGCGGGTCGCTCGGAGAGGTTCTGGACGAGGCCATCCCCTTCGACGCCGAAGCGCACCGCGTCGCCCGCGTAGAGCGTGGCCGGCGCCTCCGGCGGCGCGATCCCCGTGCCCACCCCGCGCAGCTCGCCGCTTCGCACGAGCAGCAACACATCCTGACACGCGCCCGCGGGCGGCCGGAAGCTCCCCCCGGGGCGCAGCGTCAAGCTCGCGAGGCGCGCGCGCGCCTCGGCCGGCCGCGGCTCGAAGTCGAGCGGGGTGATCACCTGCGGCTCGAGCTGCGTGCCGCCCACCACCCCACGGATGGCGGGCGCGACCTCCTCCATCGCCCCCGCCTCGTCGAGGGAGCTGGGCATGTCGACCCCGGTCACCGCCGGCGCCGCCTGCGGCACCGCGCCGCCGGACGTGGCCTCCCGCCCGCGCTCTTCGGCGTCCGACGGCGCGCCGCACCCGATGAGCGCGAGCAGCGCCAGCGCGCCCAGCCAGCGCCTCAGGAGGTACGGCCGCTTCAGGAAGTACTGCCGCCGCAGCTCGAGCCCGCGCCCGCCGTGCACCCGAAGCAGTGTCGATCCACCGCGATCGCGCGCGCCTCCAGCGCCTCCAGATCGAAGTCCTTCACGTGCTGCGGCGCGGACGCCTCCACGGGCATGTCGAGCATCTGGTTGAAGTCGCAGTCGAAGAGCGTCCCGTCCCAGCCCACCGAGATCGTGTTGCGGCACATCACGCCCGCGGCGGCCTGCGGATTGAAGGACCGGACGAGCTCCCCCATGTAGTCCTCGAGGTTGTCCGAGGACTCCAGCCACTCCAGGAAGCGGCTGATCGGCATGTTCGTGATGCAGAAGAGCGCATCGAACCTCACGCCGTGTCGCCGCTCCAGCTCTCGCTTCCATTCTCGCTCCAGCGCGGCCTGCGCGCCGGGGAGGAAGGCGCCGACCGGGTTCGTGACCAGGACGAGCCGCAGCCCGCCCCCCTCACCGTAGCCCACCTCGTTGAGACGCCTCAGGGCGCGGATCGATTTGTCGTACACGCCGTCGCCCCGCTGCCGGTCCGTGCTGAGCCGCGCGTAGTGGGGGAGCGAGCAGACCACCTCCACCTCGTGCTCGGCGAAGAACTCCGGCAGATCGCGGTGCGTCGGCGTCTCGAGGATCGTCAGGTTGCAGCGATCGATGACGTGCCGGCCGAGCTTGCGGCACTCCTCCACCAGCCAGCGGAAGTCCGGGTTCAGCTCGGGCGCGCCGCCCGTGATGTCGACGGTCGGGATCGACGTCCGGGCCAGCGCCTCGAGGCACCGCTCCATGGTCTCGCGGGACATCACCTCGCGGCGATCGGGGCCCGCGTCGACGTGGCAGTGCCGACAGGTCTGATTGCACAGCTTGCCGACGTTGATCTGGAAGATCTCCGTCGGCACCGGCCGGAGCGGCCAGAGGCCGGCGCCCGACAGCGCGTCGTGGAATTCCCGGGTCAGCGGCATCGCGTGCAGCCGCGCGAGCTGATTCGTCGGCTCGGCGAGGGGCAGGCGGCGGGCGGCCAGGGAGCGTGTCTTCTCTTCAGCGGGCTCTGTCACATCGAGAGCTTTTCCGCGCGATTGCGCATCTGGATGCCGTGCACGAGGGACGCGCCACCTCGAAGGGCGGCCGCGACGTGCACCGCCTCGGTCATCTGGTCCATGTCGGCCCCCTTGCGGAGGCAGTCCTTACTGTAGCTGTCGATGCAGTAGGGGCACTGGATGGCGTGGGCGACCCCGAGCGCGATCAGGGCCTTCTCACGCGCGGTGAGCGCGCCGTCGGCGAAGACCGCGCCGTACCATTCGAAGAACTTCTCCGTCAGCTCGGGGACGTTCTTGCCGATCTCGCCGAACTTCGCGAGGTCTTCGTGATCGTAGTAGTGACTCATGGGGCTCCTGTCGGGGTCTGACCGTACGAGACGTGGGGCGCGGAAGTTACAACAGCCAGCCCCCGCGTCCCCTCGCCGCTTTTTCGGTCGGTTCCGCGCCTTCGGGTAGCTTCGAGGCCCATGGCGGCCGTATCCCTCGCAGACGACACTCTGGCCACCGGCGCGCTCCAGCTACGGCGCTGCCGGACCTGCGGGGAGGAGTTCCCGAGCGACTACCGCGTGTGCCCCCGCGACGGCACGCCGCTCGGGGTCGACGCCAGCCGGGAGGACCCGATGATGGGCATCGTCCTCGCGGGCACCTACCGCGTCGTGCGCAACCTGGGGCGGGGCGGCATGGGCCGGCTCTACGAGGCGCAGCACACGCGGCTGGACCGGCACTTCGCGATCAAGGTGCTGCACGAGGCCCAGTCGCGATCCCGGGACGCGGTGCGACGCTTCGATCGCGAGGCGCGCGTGCTCAGCCGCATCCGCTCCGACCACGTGCTCGACGTGATCGACGTGCTGCGCACCCCCGACGACCGCGCCGCCATCGTCACCGCGCGGCTCGAAGGCGAGGATCTGAAAGCGCGGCTGGATCGCATCGGCAAGATGCCCGCTTCGGAGGCGGTGCCGATCGCCCGGCAGATCTGTCGAGGGCTCGCGGCCGCGCACGCCGAGGGCATCATTCACCGCGATCTGAAGCCCTCGAACCTGTTCCTCGAGACGTCCGCCGACGGGCGCGTGGTGGTGAAGATCCTCGACTTCGGCGTGGCCAAGATGGGCGGCGAGGAGGAGCTGACCCGGACGGGCGCGGTGGTCGGCACGCCCGCGTACATGGCCCCCGAGCAGGCGCGTGGGAGCGCGAAGGTCGACGTGCGCGCCGACATCTACGCGGTCGGCGCCGTGCTCTACCGGATGCTCACCGGCCGGGCGCCCTACTCCGGCGACGAGCCCGCCGCGCTCCTCGCGAGCCTCCTGCACGAGGTGCCGAAGCGTCCGCGGAGCGTCGAGCCGTCGATCCCCATCGGGCTCGAGGCGCTCGTGCAGCGCACCATGGCGCGCACCCCCGAGGATCGCCCGGCCGACGCGCTGGAGCTCGAGCGCGAGCTGGCGCTCTTCGATCCCGGCGGAGACTCCGCGCCCCCGTCGACCTGGGAGCCGTCGATGAGCGGCGGCGAGGTCTCCACGTTGATCCTGCCCCGCGGCAGCGTCGATCGCGCCAAGGCCATGGCCAAGCAGGCCGCACGCGCCCGCCCCTTCGCCGTCCTGCTGAGCGGCGCGTCGGCCGTCTACGCCGCGGCGGTGGTGGGCCTCTTCGTCACCGGCTTGCAGACCCTCGACGGCGCGCCGCGCACCCCGGTGGAGCAGAGCGCCGCGTGGCTCCTGAGCGCGGCGGCCGCGATCGGCGCGCTCAGCGTCCTGATCCGCTGGCTCTCGCATCACTGGTCGAGCGCCCCCGAGGTGCTGCGCGTCGACAAGATCCTCAGCCGCGGCCTCTTCGCGTCGGCGATCGTCTACGGCGGCTGGGAGCTCGTGAGCCGCGGCCTCGACGCGCTCGACGGCGCGACGACCGCGCTCCACGGCTGGGCCCTGCTGTCTCGCGCGGTGACGCTGCTCGCCGTCGCCGGGCTCGCCGGCTGGTCCGCTCAGCGCAGGCGGTAGAGGCGCGTCCCGGCCCCGTCGGGCAGCGCGGCCACGCACGGGACGAGCAGCAGCGCGCCATCGGCGTCGACGAGCCGGCCGCCGAGCCAGCGCGGCCGGAGCCCGGCGAGCTGCGAGAGCACCGACGCCGCGCCCGCGTCGTCCGCCCGCGCGAAGGCGAGCGCGGTGCCGTCGTCATCGTACGCGACGGCCTCGCCCTCCTCGCCCCAGCGCTTGGGCGCGACGATCGCGAAGGGCTCGGACTGCCCGGGGTGGCCGCCGAGCTGCTCGCGGTATCGGTCCGCCAGCGCGCCGAAGCGGCGATAGGCGTTGCTCGCGATGCGCGTCAGGTCGTCGTGCGACGGGACGAGGCTCACCGCGTACTGCATGAGCCGGATGCGGCGCGGCGCGGCGCCGTCCTCGACCTCGGCGAGCCCCACCTGGATCACCCGCGGGCACGGCCCGACGGAGGCCACGGGGCTCGAGCGCGAGCGCTCCTCGCGGAAGACCTCGCCGTTGCGCAGGTCGACCAGGTAGCGCCGCTCGATGCCGCCGCGCTCGCTGCTGGGCAGCCACTCGCGGGCCACCTCGATGAGGACGCGATCCGAGAGCCGCTCGACCGCGCCCAGCTCGCCGCTCGCCCCCATCCAGCCGACCACGCGACGGCGCGCGCTGCGCGAGGGCCGCTCCTTGCGGAGGTCCTTGGCGAGCTGGCTCGCGCCCATCAGGAGCCGCGCGACCTGGGCCACGTCCTTGGCCGCGAGCCCCATCTCGAGGCGCTTGAGCCAGCGCGCCAGCCCCGTCGGCGTGGGCAGCGGCGCCTCCTTGCGGAGCCGCTCCAGGCTCTCCGCGACGGAAGGCGCGTTGCGCTCTCCTGCCCCCGCGCGCACCACCGTGGTCACCACGTCGTCGAGCGCGTCCGCGAGCCGCCCGCGCGCGGTGGGCGTCTCGGCCGCCTCGTCCTTGGCCGGCGGCGGAGGCGGCGTGCTCGCGCGCGGCGCGATCTCCGTCTCCGTGATGCGCATGCCCATGGACGACGACCGCACGTCCTCCTCGAGGGCCGGCGCGCTCGCGGCGAGCCACCGCAGCGCCTCGCGCACGTGAGGCCCCTCCGCCTCCCCGCTGCTGCTCGTCCAGGACAGCTCGCCGCCCCGGAGCGCGAGCGCCACCATCTCCGTCACGCCGTCGACCTTCACGTCGACGGTCAGCCGGGTGACCTCGCCGCCGTTCGCCGCCGCGCCCACCGTCTCCAGGGCTCGCCGCGCGGCGTCTCGGAGGGCGTCGCTCAAGCCGCGCTCCGCTGGCGCAGGTGCTCCTGGCGCCGCGTGAGCTCGAACCGCAGCTCGCTCGGGACCCGGCGGAGATCGAGCGCGAGCATCTCCTCGATCAGCCCGCGCGCGATGTCGACGCGGCCGCTCTTCTCCACCTCCTCGGCGCGACGCAAGAACACGCGGGCGAGCGCGCGCATCGCGTAGATGTTCCCCTCGACCCACGGGCGGTCGGCCTCGAGCGCGCGACGGAAGGCGGCGAGCGCCTGCGGGGGGCGCTCCTTGCGCGCGTGGTGCAGCGCGAGCGCGGCGAGCGGCGCGGCCCACCCCGGCCGGCGCGCGGCGGCGCGCTCGAAGCGGGAGATCGCGCGACGCCAGGCGCCGAGCCCGAGCCAGAGGTGACCCATCACGAAGTCGAACCAGCTCGAGAAGCGCACCACCACCGGGTCCCGCGCCCGCTCGGCCATGCCGCTCCGCGAGGCCGTCGCGAGATCGATGCTCTCGGTGTGCTCGGGGGGCTCCTCGCCGCGCAGCTCCATGAGCGATCGGATCGACGCCTCCGCGTCCTCGGCGTCCGCGAACAGCGCGCTCAGCCCGCTCTCCCGTCGAAGCTCGACGAGCGGCAGCAGCCCCCGCGCGTCGCCCGTCTTGCCCAGCGCGCGGATCACGTGGGTCAGGAGGACGGGGTCGCTCTGGTCGAGCAGCGGCACCAGCCGCTCCGCGTCCTCGGCGTTGGCCAGGCTCTCCATCGCCTCGACCGCAGCGCTCAGCACGCGGTCGTCGTCGCTGCTGAGCAGCTTGCGCACGTAGTCGCGGCCCCGGACGTCCGACGCGATCCCAAGCGCGCCGGCGAGGATGGCCCGCTCGCTGTCGACCACGCTGCGCTCGTAGGCGGCGGCCAGCGCCGGGTGCGCGCGCGGATCGTCGATGCGGGCGAGCGAGCGCGCCGCCTCGGGCACGAAGTCCGCGTTGCGCGAAGACAGCAAGCTCACGAGCGCGGGCGTCAGGCGCGGATCGCCCGAGTAGCGGAGCGAGGAGAGCATCGCGAGCCGGCTCCCCTTCCCGCTGACCCCGTCGCTCCCGTCGAGCACCGAGCTCAGGTGGTCGAGCACGACGTCCGGCGCGTCGCGGAGACGGACCATCAGCTGCGCGCGGTGATCGGGCGGCAGCGCGCCCACGGGCTCCACCGAGAGCTGGCCGGACCAGAAGTCCTCCACGGCCTGGGCCAGCTTCTCGACCACCTCGGAGTACTCCTCGCTCTCCTGTCGCGCGGCGCGACCGCGCGCGCCGGGGAGCGCCTCCCGCGCGCGCGACACCTCGAAGGCGATCTCGACGTCCCGCACGTTGAGCAGCGTCGTCGTCACGCTGCGCACGTCCTCGTTCGACAGCTCTCCCCCCTCGACGAGGGCGCCGAGCCGCAGCGCGGCCGCGCGGCGCTGCACGAGCCCTCCCGCGCGGAGCACCGCGAGCAGCGTCTGCACGTCGTCCAGCTCCGCCACGCCCAGCTGCTCGGCCCCGTGCTCCGAGGAGGCGGTGAGCCGGCCGAGGAACGACGCGTCCGCCGCGCTCACCACGGGGGGCGCCTCGGGGGAGCGCGGATCCTTCTCGGCCCCGCACTGCACGTGCCCGAGGGCCTCCTCGCCGACCGCCGTGACGAGGGCGCGCGCCAGCTCCCCGTCGTCGTCCGACGAGACGCCGAGCGCCTGACGGAGCTCCGCGTCGTCTCCGCCCGCGCCCTCCCTCAGGCGACGCTCGAGCCGCTTGACCCCCACGGCGCTGCTCACGTCTCGGGCTCCACGCGCACGCGGAAGACGCCGACCCCGGTGGCTACGAGCAAGACGGTTCGATCACCCTGCCGCGAGAGCGACAGCTCGAGGACGCGGTGCTCTCCCTCCGCGTCGTCGTCGCCTCCCAGACCACGGCGCTCGGCCTCTTCGGCCACGTCGAGCACGAGCCCGGCCTCCCCGCCGCCCGGGCGGTGACGGACCACCACGCCCCGGTCGCCCGCCTCGAAGAAGTGCGCGGCGTAGAGCGAGAGGCCGCCCTCCTCTTTCACGAGCGCGATCGGTCCGGTGGGCGGCAGGCCGGGCACGCGCGCCCAGGTCTTGCCCGCGTCGGACGAGAGGAACGGCCCCGCGACGTCGGCGTCGCACGCGACGGCCACGTAGCCATCGCCGTAGGCGAGGCTCATCTCACCGTCGGAGGGCAGGCCGGGCCCGTCGACCGCGGACCATCGCCCGCCGCCGTCCTCGGTCCACGCGAGCTGCGCCGGCGCGTCCTTGCCCGCGCAGAGCACCATCACCCCGCCGGTGGGCGGCGTCACGATCGCGGCCACGCGCTTGAGCAGCAGGGGCCCCTTCCACGTGCGCCCGAGGTCGTCGCTCGCGTGGAGCGCGCCCCCGCCGGTGCGCCCCCAGAGCCGCTCCGTGCCCGCCTCGCGGTGGAGGTGGAAGTCCTGCGCGGTCTCGTGGCCGAAGCTCGCGACGCGGTCGAAGCGCTCGCCGCCGTCGCTGGACACGAGCACGTCGCCGAGGCGCGTCGAGACCACCACCCGCGCTTCTTCGGAGGCGCCGTCCGACGCGATGGAGACCACGTCCTCCCCCTCGAGGCCCTCTCCGGCGCGTCGCGTCGCCTCGCCCGCGCCGATGGGGTCCTCGAAGCAGTCGCCGACCCAGAACACGCCCTGCGCGCCCGACGCGTACGGAGGTCGCGCCGAGGACGCGCCCCCGCGGAGCCCCAGCCACTCGACGCTCACCCCGTCCAGCGGAGACGGCACGGCGTCGTGCGACTCGTCCTCGATGTCGTCGAGCATCCCGACCACGTCCAGCTGGAGATCGTCCCCCGCCTCCTCCTCTTCGGCCTCCGTCGTGTCGAGCGGCGGCAGGTGCATGGCCGAGTCCTCGTCGACGACCACGAAGTCCATCGCGTCGTCCACGCCGACCTCGCCGCCGTCGTCGCTGCCGAGCGGCCGCAGCGACGGAAGATCCATCTCGGCCGGATCCCACGAGGCGTCGCTGGCCGAGGTGGTGTCCTCCGTCCAGCCGTACTCCTCGCCCTCGTCGAGGCCCTCGAACGGGATCGCGTCCAGGTCTTCCGACGCCTCGTCCGCCTCCTCCTCGGGAGGGAGCTCGAGCGCGTACAGCGGGGCGTCGTCGTCGAAGCCGGTGTCGTCGTCCAGACCGACGCCCTCCTCCTCGGACAGGTCCTCGACCAGCTCGTCCAGACCCAGGTCCTGGGCGTCGGGCAACGCGTCGTCGTCGTCGTCGCCCATGGGCGGGAGCGGCGGCAACAGGTCCTCGTCTTCGTCCGGTTCCGGTTTCACCGCGAGGGCAGCTCCCGGCCGAGGGCGGCCACGACCTTCTGCAGGTCCTCCCAAACCGGGCGCTTCTGCTCCGGGCTGCGGAGCAGATAGGCCGGGTGATAGGTCGGCATCACGCGCACGCCGGCGAAGCTGCCCCAGCGCCCGCGCCAGCCGCCCCCACCGACCCCGAGGTTCTCCGCCGCGTGGCGCCCGAGGGCGACGATCACCTGCGGCTTCACCGCGTCGAGCTGCCCCTCGAGGAAGCGCATGCAGGCGGCGGCCTCGTCCGGGTTCGGGGTGCGGTTCTCGGGCGGGCGGCACTTCACGACGTTGCAGACGTAGATCTCGTCCGCCGAGAGCCCCATCGCCGCGATCATCTTGTCGAGGAGCTGCCCCGCCTTGCCGACGAAAGGCAGCCCCTGCTGGTCTTCGTTGTAGCCAGGGCCCTCGCCCACGAACGCGACGATCGCGCGCTCGGGGTTCCCGCGAGCGAAGACGCTCTTGGTGCGTCCCTCGTGCAGCCGGCAAGCGGTGCAGGAGGCCGCCTCCTCGGCCAGCACCCGGAGCCGGGTGACGGGGTCGGCGTCCGGCTTCGCGGGGGCCGCGGCGGCCGGGGCCGGGGCTCGCGGCTCGGCGGGCGCAGTCGCGACGGGCGACTCGACGGCCGCGGCGGGCTCGGCGCGCGCCAGCTCGTCGAGCCCGAGCGCCGGGAGCCCACGGCTGCCGAGGTCCATCTCCCAGCGGAGATGCTCCGCCGTCAGCGCGGCCAGCTCCGCGAGATCCGAGTCCACGCCCACCGCCGCGGATTACACGCCGCCGCCGCCGCGTGCAACGGGTTGCGTCGGCGCGGGCGATCGGGCATCCCCTGCGCAGCATGAGTGAAGCACCGACCCTGAGCGTGGTGATGCCCGCGTACAACGAGCGGGCGACGATTCACGAGGCGCTGCGCCGCGTCCTCGCCAGCCCCGTGGACAGCCTCGAGATCGTCGTCGTCGACGACGGCTCCACCGACGGCACGCGCGAGCTGCTCACCCAGGGCCCCGCGCTCGACGATCGCGTCCGCATCATCTTGCACGACGAGAACCGCGGCAAAGGCGCCGCCCTGCAGACCGGCTTCCGGGAGGCCCGCGGCCGCTTCGTCGTCGTCCAGGACGCCGACCTCGAGTACGACCCGAACGACTACCCCGCGCTGCTGGCGCCGCTCCTCGATGGGCACGCGGACGTCGTCTACGGCAGCCGCTTCGCCGGCGGGGGCGCGCACCGGGTCCTCTACTACTGGCACTCCGTGGCCAACAACGCGCTGACCACGCTCTCGAACATGGTCACCGACCTCAACCTCACGGACATGGAGACCTGCTACAAGGTGTTCCGCCGGGAGGTCCTCGCCGAGCTCACGCTCGAAGAGACCCGCTTCGGCATCGAGCCCGAGATGACCGCGAAGATCGCGCAGCTCGGGGTCCGGGTGTACGAAGTGCCCATCAGCTATCACGGTCGCACCTACGCCGAAGGCAAGAAGATCGGGCTGAAGGACGCCTTTCGCGCCCTGTTCTGCATCATGAGATACGGCGTGCCGGCCCGCATGAACCGGCGCAGTCACCCGTGGCGTCCGAACGACGGTGAATCGAATGCTTCCACCACGGTGGGTGGGGGCGGTAAGCTCGTGCACTGAACGCGGTCCGGTCTCCGTCACCCAAGAAATCGTTGACGGGCCACGGGGTCGCGGGATAACTTTCCGCTCGAATTTTGGAGGGATACGGTCAGTGGCCTCGAGCGCACGCGTCCTCGTAGCCGGCGACACGAACGTCGGCATGAAGAGGACTCACAACGAGGACGCCTTCGAAGTCATCGACGAGGAGAAACTCTACCTCGTCGCTGATGGGATGGGTGGCCACGCCTCTGGTGAGGTGGCCTCCAAGATGGCGATCGACACTCTGCGTGAGTTCTTCAAGGCGACCAGCGCCGACCCCGAAGCGACTTGGCCATACAAGATGGACAAGTCGCGCGGTTACGAAGAGAACCGGCTGATCACGGGCATCAAGCTCGCGAACCTGCGCATTCACGAGAACGCGCAGCGTGACCCCAAGCTTCGCGGCATGGGCACCACGGTCGTCTCGATCCTCGTGATCGACGAAGGGGTGCTGATCGCGCACGTCGGCGACAGCCGCGTCTACCGCATCCGCGACGGAAAGATGGAGCAGCTGACCGACGATCACTCGTTGCTCAACGACTACATCAAGATGAAGCGGCTGACCGAGGAGGAGATCGCCAATTTCCCGCACAAGAACGTCATCGTGCGGGCCCTCGGCATGAAGGAGACGGTCAAGGTGGACACCCGCCTCGACCACCCTCAGCCCGGCGATCTCTACGTCCTCTGCTCGGATGGACTCTGCGGCCCGGTCACGGACGAGGAGATCCACGAGCTGTCCAGCAGCACCAACGACCTCAAGCAGGGCGTGGCGCGGCTGATCGATCGCGCGAACCAGAACGGCGGCCCGGACAACGTGACCGTCGTGATGGCCAAGTGGATCGGCAAGGGCTGAGAGTCTGAGAGACTGCACGCCGTCGGTGATGGCGATACGCTGAGGCGGATGCTGGCCCCCGCCCATCTCGCCCCCGAGCCTGCCCGCGCCCTGCGGCGTGAGGAGTACGAACGCATCGTCCAGCTGGGCACGCTCGACGGCGACCTGTCGGTCTCGCCTGACGACGTGCTCGGGTGAGCATGGATATCAGCATGCGTGCGGGGCACACCGAGCGGCTCGCGGCGGCGTTGATCGCGCGGCGAGACTTCGCGGACGCCGTCCGCCACCTGAACGCGGTCGGGATCCTGCCCATGCCGCTGAAGGGCGTCCTGCTCCAGCACGTGGTCTATCAAGATCCGGCGGACCGCCTGCTCTCCGACGCCGACCTGCTCGTCCCGCCGGGTCGCATGGGCGACGCGCTCCGCGCCCTGACGCGGGCCGGCTATCGGAGCTGGCCCGAGGGCCGCGCCGCCGTCCACACCATCGGCCCCGACGCGACCCTGCAGGTCGATCTCCACCGCCGCCTGTTCTCCCCCGGCCTCTACGCGCTGACGGCCCAGCAGCTGTTCGCGCGCGGGCGCATCGACGAGACCCTGGTCAGCGGCGTCGTCGTCGTGCCCTCGCCGCTCGACCTCTACGCGCACCTCGTGGGCAACTTCGCCAAGGGGCGTCACGAGGCCAAGCACGCCGACCAGCGTCGAGACTTCGCGGCCGTGGCGAGCCGCTATCACCTCGCGCCCGAGCCCGTCGCCCGCCACCTCGAGCGCCACGGACTCGCCCGCGCCGCGCGCTACACACTGGCGGTCGTGGCCGAGGGCGGCGACACGTTCGCGCAGGACGTCCTCACCCAGCTCCGCGCGGATCGCGTGGGCGAGCTGACGGCCACCGCGGCCCGGCGATTGACCGCGCGCTTCGGCGGGGAGGCCCGCGTGAGCCTGATCGCGCCGCACCTGCTCAACCGCACCCTCCCGCGGGGCGCGGCCAGCGTCGTCGCCCACGTCGCGCTCGGCCTGCGCGCGCGCCTCGCCAGCCGCTTCGACTGACCGGCTATCCCCGCCTTCGGGCGTGGTGTGGCGGGGCTGCAACCTGTGGAAACTCCCCCCTCTTTGCGGCGCCGCGCCGGGGCCCATTCCTCCGTCGAACCCCGAACGGAGGACCCCGTGATGAACAAGACCCTCGGAATCTTGCTTGCGACCCTGGCCCTCACCGTCGGCTGCTCGAACGAGATCGGCGAGTACCTCGAGTGCGCCCAGGTCTGCGAGAGCTACGACGACTGCGTGATGGACAGCTACGACCAGACCGGCTGCACCGACGCGTGCGAGCAGTACGCCGACGTGAGCGACGCGAACGAAGCGCAGGTCTTCGACTGCGACAACTGCCTCAACGAGATGGCCTGCAGCCCGGACTGCAACTCCCGCTGCGACGGCATCATCCCCGCGTTCTGACCTCGAACGCCGAAGCGCCTCGACGCGTGGGCATCGAGGCGCTTCTCGGCGTCCGGTTCGGAGCCGCGCTCAGATCAGCGGGTTGATCGCCTCGAGGTCGAGGCCGCCCGGGTACATGTAGCTCGTGTACGAGCCGAACCCGTAGACCACGATGCCGAACGCGTTGTCGCCCGAGATCGTGTGCGAGCCGGCGCTGACGGGGACCTGCACCGAGCCGTAGCCGGTGCCGCCGATCGGCGAAAAGCCGCTCACGGGCGCGCCGTCGAGCGTGATGCTCGAGCCGGTCGGCGCGGTGACGCTCACGAAGTTCGTCGGGTACGAGCTCGGCGCGAGGAACGTGTACTCGGTCCGGTACTGCTCGGTCGGGATGGCGAGCGAGAAGGCGGGATCGCCCTCCCCCATCTCGCCGCCGGCGCCGAAGCCCGCGTAGTCCTGTCCGACCTGGTACTGGCCGACCAGGATCGGCCCGGAGCCGACCACGCGGAAGCTCTGGTTCGCCTCGAACTCCATCACCTCACCGCGGTTGAGCGTGCGGCCGGTGGCGACCGAGGGCGGATCGAAGGTGATGCTGTTGCCGTCCGCGCCGGAGAGCACGCGCACGATGTTCGGCTCGCTGCGACCCATCGGCGCCTGGGTCTTGGCCACGATGGCCTCCTCGTCCCAGGCGTCCTGCGGGAAGAGCGCCTCCTCGAGGTGGTCGCAGGCCCAGCGGTTGTAGGGCACGAACGCGCAGTTGTGCCCGCTGATCACCTGGACCGGCCCGGTGGCGCGGATCTCGGTGCCCGTGAGATCGAACTGGTCGCCCGACACGCAGTAGTCGACCTGCTGCGGCGGCAGGAACGGGATGGGCGGGGGGATCGTGTCCGAGTCGCCGACCGTGCAGCTCGAGGGCGCGCCGCCGACCAGCTGGAGCACGTCGCCCTGGTTGAGCGTGTAGGTGGCGGAGCTGCCCGTGCCCTGCGCCGTGACGCCGGGGCCGGCCACCACGTCGCCGCGGAACTGCACCGTCACCTGCACCGGCGTCTCGCTGACGCCGACGATGGTCGCGAAGCCGGGGCTGGTGCTCTCCATGCCGTCGCGGCGGAGCATGAGGGCCGGCCACGAGAGCACCGTGTAGTTGCCCGTCATGACGTGCGTCGGCAGGAGCAGCGACGCGTCGTTCGAGAAGCTGAACTCGCCGCCCTGCTCGTACTCGAGCGGCGTGAACTGGTAGACCGTGACCGGCACGTTCGACTGCAGGCGGTAGGCGCCGCCCGCGAGCAGGATGGACTGCTCCTCGCCGATGGTGCCCTTGAGCTCGTTGACCCAGGGGAGCGCGATCGTCTGGGTCGCGCCGGCCGCGACCTCCACGGTCGACATCACCGAGCCGCCGCGCGACAGCGTCACCGTCGCGGGCGTCGACTGCGGGTTCGCCACCACCACCGCGGGCTGGAACGACGCGTCCACCTGGGAGTTCAGCGTCGTGACCGGCCAGTACTCGCAGCCGATGTAGCTGTTGCTGCGCGCCGCGTCGTCGCAGAGGCTCGTGCAGGCGCCGACCGTCGAGTTGCAGCTCTGACCGGCCGCGGCGTCGCACATCATGAACGGCTCGTAGCCCGTGCCCGTGTCGTTGCAGCGCTCGACGTTGTTCGTGTTGCAGCTGAACGAGCCCGGCCGGCACGTCGCGCAGCCGGTCCCGCTCACGCAGACCTCGCCCGAGTCGACGCAGTTCGTGCGGCCCGTCTCGCTGCCGTCCGCCGCGCAGCCGATGGCTGTGTTGCCCTCGCAGACGAAGCTCGGCCCGCCCGCCGTGCAGCCCGTCGGGGGAGGCATCGATCCGTCACCGCCCGCGCCGCTGTCGCGGAGCGGAGGCGCCGTGCGGGCGTCGCAGCCCACGGCGGCCATCGTCGCCAGGATGGAGAGGGCCAGCAGCCCGGAGAAGGTCAAGCTCGTACGCGTCATTCGATTGCTCCCGCCACGTGCGCGGCGCGCGCCAGCGTCCCCCTACCGGACGGATCGAACCGCCCAGGGACGCCCCCGCGAGCGCATCAACCGCGAATAGATGACGGATCTCGGCCCCGATGTCGAGGGTGAGCGTCACCGGACCGACGCCCTGAGGTAGGCTGCGATGGGAAAGATCAGAACGCATCGGCGCGGCTCTGCATCATCCTGTTGGGCGGGAGGCGTGAATGGACATCTTGATCTGGGGAACCGGAGGGTTTGCTCGCGAGGTATTGCAGATCGCGCTCGACTGCGGCGAAGCGGGCGATCCCCGGCAGGTGGTCGGGTTCCTGGACGGGGACGAGGGACGACATGGGCAGTTGGTTCACGGCCTCCCCGTGCTGGGAGGGGCCGACTGGCTGAGAGGGCGGGACGATGTTTCGGTCGTCATCGGCGTCGGCAATCCGGTAGTCCGCCGCAAGATCGCGTTCGAGCTCGCAGAGGCCACTGACGCGAAGTTTGCGACCCTCCAGCATCCGCGCGCCTGGGTCGGTCGCAACGTCGCGATCGGTGACGGTTCCATCCTCTGCGCCGGCGTTCAGGTGACCTGCGACATCTCACTGGGTCGACACGTCATCTTGAACCTCAACACGACCGTCGGGCACGACGCGGTCATCGGAGACTTCGTGACCGTTGCCCCCGGAGTCTCGATCTCGGGCGCGGTGAGGTGCGGCGAGGGCACGGATCTTGGCACCGGCTCGTCCCTCATCCAGAGCGTCGAGATCGGCGCCTGGTCGGTCGTCGGCGCCGGCAGCGTGGTCGTGAAGCCCATCCCGGCCAACGTCACGGCCGTGGGGGTACCCGCCAAGGTCATCAAGCAGCGTGAGTCAGGTTGGCACCTGGGCTGACCCGGCGTCGAAGGCCTCGGCGAGGGCGCGCGCCTCGACGATGTTGTCCTCGATGGAGCAGTAGGTCCACGAGCCGTAGCGGCCGGTGGAGTACACGCCGCGGGTCGCGAGCGCGGCCTTGAGGCGAGTCACCTCGCGCATCGAGTCCTTCGTGATGTGCACGTAGGCCGGGTCGAGCACGACGGAGTGGCTGCTGACGAGCCGGTGGCCGTCGACCACGCCGCACTTCTCGAGATCGGCGAGCACCTGCCCGCGCGCGCGCTCCACCTCCGCCTCGTCGATGACCGCGCCGTGGGGGTAGCCGATCTCCACGTACATGCTCATGCGGCCGGTGCCGAAGATGTTGTCGTAGAAGCCGAGGCGGTAGAAGCAGAGCTCTCGCTGCGGGTAGTAGATCCAGTGCACACCCTCGGGGCCCTTGCGGTCGAAGCCGAGGTTGAACACCAGCACCTCGTTCCAGGTGAAGGCGCGCTCGTCGTGCGCGAGCCCGGTCATCGCGAGCAGCTTCGGGAACGGCGCGCTCGAGATCAGCGCGTCGAACCGGATGGTGCGCCCTCGGGACGTGTGCGCCGTCTTGGCCGCGAGATCGATCCGCTCCACGCGCTCGTTCAGCGAGAGCTTGCTCTCGTCCACGCCCTGCAACAGCGCGTGCACGTACTGGATCGCGCCGCCCTCCGGATACGTGAACTTCGCGTTGTAAGACGCGTTGTCGCCCGCGCGGAAGTTCCGGATCACGTCGTCGATGTCGGCGTAGGGGAAGAAGCGCCCCATCGCGTCCACGTCGAGCGTGCTCAGGTCCGTCGCGTAGAGCTTCTCGTTGTAGGGGACGAGGAACATCTCCGCGATGGACTTGCCGAACTTCGCGTAGAGCATCTCCTGAAAGCTCGCCGGCTCCTCGTCCTCGCGGAAGTAGAGGTCGTGAAGCGCGGCCGCGAAGTCCTCCTTCGGCAGCTGGTGGATGTTCTTCTGGAACGGGAAGTCGACGTGCTCGCCCTTCCAGTGGATCAGCGAGCGTTTCTCCACGTCGAGCACCTGCTGGCCCTGCATCCGGTCGACCAGATACTTCTCGATCTCGGGGCGACGGAAGTGGAAGAAGTGGCCCGAGTAGTCCCAGACGAAGCCGTCCTGCTCGACCGTCTTGCAGTAGCCGCCGATCTCCGAGTCCGCCTCGCAGATCACGTAGTCGTCGGAGCCGACCCAGTCCGCGAAGGACAGCCCGCTGATCCCCGCCCCCACGATCAGGAACCGCGTCTCGACCACTTCATCTCCCGCCTGGCTCATGCTCGCTCCTTCAACATCGGGTGGGCTCGCTCCCCCGGTTCGGTCGGCGCCGTGGTGCGGATTCGGTAGGCCAGCTCGATCGACGGCCGCGCGTCCTGGATGGAGAAGCCCCCGCCCGCGAGCACGTCCTCGTAGACCCGGGTGTGCAGATCGGTGAACCCCGACGAGAACTCGATCTCCTCGCCGTCCATCGTGATCGACCGGAACGCGGCCTGCCCCTTCTCACGGGTCGCCTCGGGCAGGTCCTCGAAGCGCGTGGAAAGCAGCCAGCGCACGTTCGCTCGCTCGAGCCGGAGGAAGCCGCTCCAGCGGTCGGGCTCGGCCAGATGCACCTCGTTCTCGAGCGTCTCGCCGAAGAGCCACTGCAAGAGATCGAAGAAGTGGATCCCGATGTTGGTCGGCAGCCCGCCCGACTTCGCCTCGTCGCCCTTCCAGCTGACCCCGTACCAGGCCCCGCGGCGCGTCATGTAGCTGAGCACCACCTCGGCGGGCTCCTTCAGCGCGAGCGTCTTCTCCCGGAGCGCGATGAGGCTGGGCAGGAGCCGGAGCTGGAGCACCGTGTAGACCCGCCCATCCGACTCCGCCTCGAGCTCCGCGAGCTGGTCGAGGTTCCACGGGTTGATGACCAGCGGCTTCTCACAGATCGCGTCCGCCCCGAGCCGCAGCGCGAGCCGCACGTGCGCGTCGTGCAGGTAGTTCGGCGAGCAGATCGACAGATAGTGCAGCCGCTCCTCCTCCGAGCGGCGCCGCAGCTTCTCCAGGTGCCGGTCGAAGCGCTCGATCTCGGTGAAGAACTTCGCGTCCCGGAAGTGCTGGTCGAGCACCCCGACCGAGTCGTGCGGGTCGCACGCGGCCACGAGGCGATTGCCCGTGTCCTGAATGGCCTTCAAGTGGCGTGGGGCGACGAAGCCGGCCACGCCGAGGAGCGCGAAGTTCTTGGGGGCGGACACCCGCACCGCTTATCGCGGAAGCTCCGTCGCGCCAAGCGGCGCGCCGTGCGCCCACACCGTCGCGTGAGGCGCGAGGATGGCGTCGTGCGCGTGGTCCGTCACCGTCGTCCCGGGCCAGACCACGCAGCGCCTGAGCTTCACGTCCTCCGGCACGTAGGCGCCCTCCCCGAGCACGACCGTACTCTCCTCCTCGAAGTCCTCGGTCGGCCAGCGCAGGCGCCCATCGAGCAGATCCAGGTGCGCGCGCAGGTACTCGGCCGGCGTCCCCAGATCGCGCCAGTCGCCGAGATCCACGAAGCCGCCCACGGTCACCTCGGGGTCGTCCACCCACCGCCGATAGGCGTGACGGATCACGCAGCCTCGCTCCGGGAGGTCCTCGAGCGCGCGCGGGCTGAGCACGTGCACGCCCGTGAACATGTGCTCGGTGAGAGGCACCTCCACGGCCTCGGGCTGGCCGAGCATGCGTCTCACACGTGAGTCCGCGTCCACCTCGAGGGCGCCGAGCTCTTTGGCTCTGGGATCCGGACGCAGGATCGTCGTGGCCACCGCGCCGAGCCGCTCATGGAGGATCAGCGCCTCCTCGAAGTCCGGCCAGAAGAAGATGTCGCCGTTCATCACGAGGATCGGCTCGTCGGTCGGCCCGAGCGCCGCGAGCCCGTTCCGCAGCCCCCCGCCCGTCCCGAGCAGCTCCGGCTCGTGCACGAAGACGACCTCCATGCCCTCGGGCACGAAGCCCTCGAGCGCCCGCGGCACCTCCTCGGCCAGGTGGTGTGTGTTCACCGCGCAGCGCGTCACCCCCGCCGCCGCGAGCCGCTCGAGCGCGTAGCTCGCCAGCGGCCGGTTCATCAGCGGCACCACCGGCTTGGGCAGCCGCTCCGTGAGCGGCAAGAGACGCGTCCCGAGCCCCGCGGCGAAGACCATGCCGTGCATGACGAAAGTGTGGACGAAGACAACTCCCTCCGAAAGAAACGCGGTGCGCGACGGTCTCTTGAATGTTGGGGGTGCTGCGCGCCCCTGTTGAGGTATAAGGCCTCGCTCATGACCTCTCGCCGCTGCCTGGTTACCGGAGGAGCCGGATTCGTCGGCTCCCACCTCGTCGATCGCCTGCTGGCGGACGGTCATCGCGTGGTCGCGCTGGACAACTTCGTCACGGGGTTCCGTCGCAACATCGCCCACTTGAAGGATGAGGAACGCTTCGACCTGGTGGAGCACGACATCACCAAGCCTTTCCCGAAGGGTTTCGGTGGATTCGACTGGATCTTCAACCTCGCTTGCCCCGCCAGCCCGCCCGCATACCAACGCGATCCCGTCTTCACCACCCTCACCTGCTTTCACGGCGCGCTCTATTGCCTCGAGCTGGCCGAACGAGACGGCGCGCGCATGCTCCAGGCGAGCACGAGCGAGGTCTACGGCGACCCCCGTGTGCACCCGCAGCCCGAGAGCTACCGCGGCTTCGTCAACTGCGTCGGCCCGCGCGCCTGCTATGACGAGGGGAAGCGCGTTGCGGAGACCCTCTGCGCGGAGTACCGCCAGCGCCGCGGCGTCGACGCCCGCATCGCGCGCATCTTCAACACGTACGGCCCCCGCATGGACCCGGGCGACGGTCGCGTGGTCAGCAACTTCATCGTGCAAGCGCTGCAGGGCCTCCCCCTCACCGTCTACGGAGACGGCAAGCAGACGCGGAGCTTCTGCTACGTGAGCGACCTCGTAGGCGGCCTGGTCCGCCTCATGGGCCACGAGGATGAGCATGGTCCCGTGAACCTCGGCAACGACGGCGAGTACACGATGCTCGAGCTCGCTGAGCTCGTCACCCGAGAGACCGGCAGCGAAGCCGAGCTCGTGTTCAAGGAGCTCCCGGCCGACGACCCCACCCGCCGCAGGCCGGACCTGACTTTGGCGCGGAGCCGCCTGGAGTACGAGCCGACGGTCGCGCTGGCCGAGGGCTTGGCCCAGACAGTCGCGCACTTTCGAACGATCGTGGAGCCGGCGTGAAGGCTACCCGGTTGTCCGGCGACCGCTGCGCCTATAGGAAAGCGTCGACCCTGGAGGAGAACCGATGAAGGTAACGATGGTGGGAGGCGGCTACGTCGGCCTCGTGAGCGGCGCGGGCTTCGCCGAGACCGGCAACGACGTCATTTGCGCGGACATCGACGCGTCGAAGATCGAGCGCCTCGAGGCGGGTGAGATCCCGATCTACGAGCCGGGACTCGACGACCTCATCGAGCGCAACGTGCGCGAGGGCCGCATGACGTTCAGCGCGGACGTCCCGGCCGCGATCAAAGACGCTCACGTCATCTTCATCGCCGTGGGGACCCCGATGCGGAGCGACGGCGCCGCGGATCTGACCGCGGTCGACGCGGTCGCGCAGGCCGTGGCCGAGCACGCCGAGCGCGAGACCGTGCTCGTCTGCAAGAGCACCGTCCCCGTCGGCACCAACGCCCGCGTCAAGCGCCTGGTGAAGGACGCCAAGGCGAAGATCCACGTGGTCAGCAACCCCGAGTTCCTCAAGGAGGGCTCGGCGGTCAGCGACTTCCTCTACCCCGACCGCATCGTCGTGGGCGTCGACCCCGACGACGAGTTCGCGCGCGACGCCATGCGCCGCCTCTACCACCCGCTGAGCCTCGCCAAGGACCGCCTGGTCATCATGGACCCGCCGAGCGCGGAGCTGACCAAGTACGTCGCGAACACCATGCTCGCGATGCGAATCAGCTTCATGAACGAGATCGCGGGGCTCTGCGAGAAGGTCGGCGCGGACGTGCACCAGGTCCGCATGGGCGTCGGCAGCGACGACCGCATCGGCAGCAAGTTCCTCTACGCCGGCCCCGGCTACGGCGGCAGCTGCTTCCCGAAGGACGTCAAAGCGCTCGTGCACACCGCGCGCGACCACGGCCTCGAGCTCGACCTGGCGGCCGCGACCGACAAGGTCAACGTGCGCCAGAAGGGCATCCTCTTCCGGAAGCTCAAGCAGCACTTCGACGGCGACGTCCGGGGCAAGCGCGTCGCCATCTGGGGCATCGCGTTCAAGCCGCGCACGGACGATCTCCGCGAGAGCCCGGCCCTGACGCTCATCGACGCGCTCTTGGCGGACGGCGCGACCGTGGTGGCGCACGATCCCGAGGGCGCGGCCAACGCCAAGGACCTCTACGGCGACAAGATCGAGATCGCAGACGACGCCTACACCGCGACGGAGGGCGCCGACGCGCTGGTGCTGTGTACCGAGTGGCGTCAGTATCAGAACCCCGATTTCGAGCGACTGAAGGAGCTCCTCAACCGGCCGCTTCTCCTCGATGGTCGCAACATCTGGAGTGGGTACGGGACTCGGAAGATGGGCTTCACCTACGAGGGCGTGGGCGTCCAGGGGTCGTGAAGCCAGGTTCGCGCGCGACGCGCCGGAAGATCTCGGCGTAGGCGTCGGCGACGCGGGGGAGGCTCAGGTTGGCCTCCGCGTGGGCACGCGCCCGGGCCCCCGCGGTCTCCCGGGCGTCCGGGTCGGTGAGGAGCGCTCGTACGGGCTCACGGAAGCTCTCCCCGGGCGTCACGAGCGCACCAGCGCCGGAGCCCCGGAACAGCTCGACATTGGCTCCAACGCCACTCGCAACCACCGCCGCCCCCACGGCCATGTACTGAATCATCTTGAACCCACACTTGCCTCTCGTCAGCGGACTGTCGGGGAGAGGCATGAGCCCCACGTCGAAGCTCTGGAGGAGCGCGACTTCGTCCTGCCGGGACCAAGGGATCTGCTCCACCAAGGGGTGGTTCGTGTAGCCTTCGAGCCGGCCGTTCGAGACGATGCGCACCCGAGCGCCGGCCACGCTGCTCACCGCCTCCAGGACGTCTGGGAGCACGGCCTCGATGTATGGGAGGTTTGGTGAAGTCCCCATCCACCCCACAACGAGATCGGCTCTGCCCACGCCGTTCACACGAGGCGCCGGGCGGTATCGATTCGTGTCGATCACGGTCGGCAGCACGGTCGTCTTCTTGGGCACGGCCGCCTCTCGCGCGAGGAATTCGTTGCCGGCGACCACCCACTGACAACAGCCGACCGCCTGCTGGAAGGCCCGGCGCCTGAGCCGGCTGTCTCTCCCCCCCGGACCCAACCAGATCGCGTCGTCGAAATCGAACACCGTATGGGGATGCAGCCGAGCGAGCGCGCACTCTGGCCACGCGGTATGCGGAATGGCAGTGCGCTGGAAGAAGACGACGTCGTGACGCAACGCCTCCAGACCCAGTAGCGCCCGCTTCGACCGCGTCAACAGCTTGTACGCGCTCCCCAAGGGTGTCCGCGAGATCTCTCCATATCTGGTCCCGTAGCCGTATCGCAGCGTGCAGTGGATCCCCCGATTCTCGAGCTCCGGGAAGAACTGTCGAGCACGGAAACGGGACGCCGGCACCTCTTTCCCTTCGACCAAGAACAGCACGCGCAGCTCCGGCATCATCTCTGGTCTTCCTCGCGTCGAACTTTCATTCGAGTTTCTGGCTTCATGGAGTGGCGCTCGACGAACCCTTGCCGCAGCATCGACCCCCACGATGTCCTCATCCGGAACCCGAGCCTCGAATGGGCTCCCCCGAGTCCTGTTCGCCGAGTATCCGTTGAACCGGTGGAACCTGGGCGGAAAAGAGCGCAGGACACGGGCTCTGGCCGCCGAGCTCGAGCGGCTGGGCGCCCGCGTCGGGTACTACGATGCCTGGAGTGAGCCCGACCGCGACTTCGATATCCTGCAGATCTTCGGTTCCGAGTACTACCAGGCCGAGCTCGTGAAGCGCGCTCGCTCCGTCGGGCTGGCGGTCGCGACCTTCAGCATACTGGTCTTCCGTTCGAGCGCCGATAGACAGCGAACCCGACGCTGGCGACACCTGGACCGCTTCTGTCCGGTCACGACAACCTTCGGCTTGCGTCGCAGCGTACTGGAAGACTCGGACCTCGTCTTCTTCGCCAGCGAGGCCGAGCGACGCGACGCGCAGGACGTCTACGGGGTGACGCCACGGACGTCCACGGTCGTTCGTTCGACGGTGTCCCCGGAGTTCGCCGACGCCAGCCCCACTCCGTTCGAACGAGCCACGGGCCTGCGAGACTTCGTCCTCGCTGTCGGGCGGATCGAGCCCCGGAAGAATACGCTTCGACTGATCGAGGCGGCTCGCCGATGCGCCCTTCCCCTCGTCCTCATCGGTCCGATGGATCAGAGCCACCCAGACTTCTCGGCGGATGTGCGCGCTCGCGTCGACGCACACCCGGATCTGCACTGGCTTCCGCCCTACGCTCCCGACGACCCACTTCTCGCCTCGGCGTACGCCGCAGCGCGCGTGCATGTCTTGCCCAGCTTCCACGAGACCGCGGGGTTGGTGAACATGGAGGCGTTGCTCACCCGTACCCAGGTCGTGACCACGCCGCTGGACGCGGTGCGAGAGTACATGCGCGACTACGCGTTCTACGCCAACCCCGAGGACGTCGGAGAACTCGCCGCGAAGATCCGCGAAGCCTACGACACACCGTTCGACGAGCGGGCTCGAGACCACGTGCTCGAGACGCTCACGCACCCCAGCGCCGCGCGCGCCATGCTGGACGCGTACCGCGGCCTCCTCGCGTCCCGCTCATGAGCCAGTCTGCTCGCAGATGAAACCGGTAACGGAGCCGCAGCTGAGGTCGAGCCACGTGCCGTCGCTGGTGGCGATGACCGCGCACTGCTGGCCGGGCGTCGTGCCCTCGCCACCTCGCCAGTTCACGTAGGACGCCAGGTCGCCTCCCGGCCAACGCCACTCCCCGACGGCGTTTCGCGTCATGCCGAGCCACCAGCTGTTGGTGGCTGGGTACAGCCCCTGAGCCGTCGAGCGTACCGTCCCGTTCTCGGTTCCGTTGTCGATGCGTACGAGAGCCATGCCGGCGGCGGAGCAGGTAGTCGTCGCGCTCGACCATGTGTTGTGCCGCGCCATCTCCCCGCAGAACATGTAGCGGCGGCCGCTCAGCGTCCGAACCGGACAGGGGCAAGCTCCTCCCTCGTCGGTCGCGCCATCGCAGTCCTGGTCCACCCCATCGCACGTCTCGGTGGCGCCGGGATTGATCCCCGCGTTGCCGTCATTGCAGTCATCAGAGGTCTCTGAGAGACCGCCCGGATTTGCGCAGGCCATCGTGACCGCGGGGCCAGCTCCGTAGCCGTCCGCATCGCCGTCGGCGTACCAGCTCAGTGGCCCCACCGCGCCGGCTTCGTCCACCATGCCATCGCAGTCTTCGTCGCCCCCACCGCATACTTCGACCGAGTCGTCAGACAGATCCGAGCACGTGATCGCGCCCATCTCACACGCCGTCACGCCTTCCTCGCAGGCGTCCGCGTCCGGGCCATCGCAGGCCACGCCGACGTCGCCGTCCTCAGCGCCGTCGGGCGTCGACGGATCGCAGTCGTTGTCCACGCCGTCGCACAGCTCCGGCGTGGGGCTGCAGCCATCGACCGGCACTACCGTCGAATCGCTGGCATCCGGGCCACCGTCGCGAACCCCCGAATCCTCCTGACCGGCGACGCACTGGCCGTCGAGGCACCTCTGCCCCGGTGCGCACTGGAGGTCTGTCGAGCAGACTCGGGTTCCCAGGCCCGAGCGCTGGAGGACGCAAGCGTTGAAGCCGACCACGCCGAGGAGCACGAACAGGGCGGTACACAGGCGACTGTCCACGGCGTGAGCCTATCGCCGCGCGAGCGCGCCAAGCAACCCCCGGCCGCCCTGAATGCAATCGCCCCCTTGCGCTACTGACAGCCGTGCCCTTTGCTGCCCCCACGGTTCCTGCTAAGCACGCGACTCTCGGGAGGAAGATGAGCTCCAAGATTGGCGTGATCACCCTCATGCGAGGCGAGAAGGACCTCGTGGAGGGACTCGACGAGAAGCTGCGCTGGACGCCAGAGTGGCATCTCGTTGAGACTGCAGGCGAAGTGACGTCCCTGGACCTCCAGCACCCCGGAGTCCAGCTGCACCACTTCCCCTTGCCGCTCGGGGCGTGTTTCGAGAACGCCAGGACCGAGGCGCTCCGGCACTGCTCCGCCAAGTGGGTCCTGGTGCTCGACACCGATGAAGAGGTGGCTCCGCAAACGGTTTCCTATCTCGAGGGTCGTCTCGACGAGTGGGACGAACGCGGCGTGGCGGGCGTCTGGATGCCCAGGCTCAACCATGTGCTCGGGCACCCCATGCGCTCGCCGAACCAATGGCCTGATTGGCAGCTGCGGCTCGTGCGCGCGGACAAGGTTCGGTTCCCCACCCGACTTCACGACAAGTACGAAGTGGACGGTGAAGAGGAGCACCTGCCCTCCGATGAGGCTCACGCCATCCTCCACTATCCGTTCCGGTCGACGGCCCAGTACGTCGACAAGATGAATGTATACTCCACGATCGAGCTCGAGAACGTCGTCCCACGCGTCTTCCCCCCTGGCCTCGCCGCTGCGCGGGCGACGAAATACTTCCTGACGCGATATCTCAGGCAAAAAGCCTTCCTGGACGGTCCCACGGGCCTCCACTTCTGCCTCGTGATGGCGTTCACGCGCTATCTCTCGGAGACCAAGAAGTGGGAGGCGCAGGTCGTAGGGACCGAGCTGGAAGGCCCGGCGGGCCATTTCATGCGCTGAGGGCGCCCCACGTGCACACAGTCAAGCCCAATAGTTCTACCCGTCCCCCCGTCCGTCCCGCCGAGCGATTTCTCGTCTTTGGCGCTCCCCAGATCGAAGACGCCGAGATCGAGGAGGTGGTCGCGACGCTCCGCAGCGGGTGGCTGGGCAAGGGGCCGCGCGTCGCGGCTTTCGAGGAGTCCTTCGCCGCCTACAAGCGAGCGGAGCATCCGCTCGCGCTCAACTCGTGCACAGCGGCGCTGCACCTCAGTTTGCTGGCCTCGGGGATCGGCCCGGGCGACGAGGTCATCACGACCGCGATGACCTTCTGCGCGACCGTCAACTCGATCATCCACACGGGCGCCACTCCCGTGCTCTGCGATGTCGATCCCGTGACGCTCAACATCGACCCGGATGCCATCCGGGATCGGATCACCGACAAGACGCGCGCGATCCTGGTCGTGCACTTCGCGGGTCGAGCCTGCGAAATGGACGCCATCGAGGCCCTCGCTCGCGACCACGACCTGCGGATCATCGAAGATTGCGCTCACGCCATCGAGACGACCTACAAAGGGCGTCCAGCCGGGACGATCGGTGACTTCGGCTGCTTCAGCTTCTACGCCACGAAGAACGTCGCGACAGGTGAAGGCGGCATGCTGCTGAGCAAGTATGCCCACGATGCCGAGCGCGCCAAGACGCTGTCCTTGCATGGTATGACGCGGGACGCCTGGAAGCGTTTCGCAGCGGAGGGCTATCGCCACTATCAGGTCGTCGAGCCCGGCTTCAAGTACAACATGATGGACATTCAGGCGGCGATCGGCATCCACCAGCTCGCGCGCGTCGACAACAACTGGGAGCGGCGCCTCCAGGTGTGGCGTCGCTACGACCAGGAGCTCGCTGACCTGCCGATCGATCTGCCGGCCTCTCCGGGTGGCGAGAGTCGCCATGGGTTGCATCTCTACACCATCCGTCTCCGGGAAGACGCCGGGCTGAGCCGCGACGCCTTTCTGCAGCGGATGACCGCAGAAGGGATCGGGACGGGGGTGCACTACCTGGCCATCCCCGAGCACCCCGTCTACCAAGAGCGTCTCGGCTGGCGTCCGGAGGACTATCCGAACGCGATGCACTTCGGTCGCGATACGGCTTCGTTGCCGCTGTCCGCTCGGCTCACCGATTCGGACGTCGCTGACGTCATCGAAGCGACCCGCCGCGCGCTCGGCGCGAGCTGACCCGGTGCGAGACGTGCGCACCTCGAGCCAGCGCCCCATGTCCGCAGGTGTCACGTCGCCACGCGCCGACAGCGCGTCGACGCGTGTCTTGCATTCCTTTCCGCTCTGGCTGCCCCGGACTCAGACGTGGCTCTACAACGAGATCGTCGGGCTGCCGGACCGCATCACGAACCACATCTCCTGCATCGACACCTGGAACCTGGACCGGTTCGGTGTGCCCCGGCTGAGCTCCTTCTCGGCGGACCGCGACGAGTGGCTCGGGTCGCTCAAGGAGCCTTACCACCGCGTCAGGGACACACGTGGCGTCGGGTTCGTCGCGCGAACGCTGGAGCGGGGCGCGTTCCAGGCCTACCAGCGTCGCGCAGTACGACGAAACGGGATTCAGGTCGTGCACTCCCACTTCGGCACCGTGGGCTGGCAGAATCTACCCTCCATCGTCGGCACGGGGGCGCGCCATGTCGTGACCTTCTACGGCTACGATGTGAATCGAGTACCGGTGCAATTCGCGCGATGGCGCCGACGCTATCGGACGCTCTTCCGAACGGTGGATCGAGTTCTGTGCGAAGGCCCGCATATGGCGCGCTGTATCGAGAAGCTCGGTTGCCAACCCGAGAAGATCCGCGTTCACCATCTGGGTGTTGACCTGAGCGCGCTGGACTTTGAGCCGCGCAACTCACTGCCCCGCGCCCCGCTGCGGATCCTCATGGCCAGCTCGTTCCACGAGAAGAAAGGGATCCCGTACGGTGTCGCCGCAGTCGGGATGCTCAACCGCGACTTCCCGATCGCGCTCACTATCGTGGGGGACTCCACCGAAGACGGACGCTGCAGCGATGAGAAGGGGCGGATCCAGGACGCGGTTCGAGAGTATGGTCTACAGGATGTGACGACTTTCCTCGGCTACATCACCCACGCCGAGTTGTTGGAACAGGCGCGCAGCCACCACGTCTACCTCGCGCCCTCGGTGACCGCGAGCGACGGCGACACCGAGGGTGGTGCGCCTGTGAGCGTCATCGAGATGCTTGGCACGGGCATGATGGTGGTCGCGACGCGCCACTGCGATATCCCGAACGTCGTACATCACGGCGAGAGCGGTCTGCTCGCCCCCGAGAGGGACCCCGAGGCGCTCGCGCGACATCTGCGCTGGCTGGTCGATCATCCAGACGCATGGACGGAGATGGCTCGCGTAGGACGACGGCACGTGGAGCGGGAGTTCGACCTCAGGGTGCAATCGGAACGACTGGCTGCCATGTACGAGGAGCTGGTGGAGGGTTGATGCGATGCCACTGGATATGCTGCTTCGAAGCCAGCTGACTCACATTCGCAGGGGCATGGCGCGCTCGATGTTGCTGAGCCGAGTCGCGGCGTACGCATCCAGACAACTGCAAGGAGTCGTCTGCGAACGACTCGGCGGGGACCCCGACTCCGACCGGAACGGCGAGCAGCGCCTCATCGAGGTGCTGGGCCCTCACATCTCCACGTTCGTGGATGTGGGAGCGAACGTGGGCGACTGGAGCGCCCGCGTGGTGGGCGCCGCCAGTCAGCTCGAGCGCGGTCACTTGCTCGAACCCAACCGCGCGGCGTGCGCTCGGCTCGAGGAGCGGTTCGCGGACCTAACGTCACTCCGGATCCACCCGGTGGCGGCCGCACGCACACCCGGAACGATCGAGTTCTTCGAGGAGCCCGGCTGCGGCGAGACGTCGTCGACCGTCGCTGGCTCGAGTCGCGCGGACGCGGTGCGGCGCGAGGTTCCTTGTACCACGGTCGACGCGTTCCTGGGCGACGAGGGCATCGAGGAGCTGGACTGGCTCAAGATCGACGCCGAGGGAGCTGATCTCGCGGTACTGCAGGGGGCGATCGGATCGCTGTCTGCTCATCGCGTCAGATGGGTCCAGTTCGAGTACAACGGCGCGTGGATCCGCGCCGGCGCGCGCTTGAGCGACGCCCTCGAATTGCTGGACGATCACGGCTATCGGACGCTGTTGATCCATCCGCGCGGGCTCCTCGACTTTCCGTACGACATCTACCGAGACTTCTACGGGTACTCGAACTTCCTGGCCGCCAGCCCGTCGTCGCGCGACGCTCTGGCTCCACTACTCGCTGGCGCCGCGTGATGGTCGCGCTGGCACCGCGAGCTTGCTCGCCCGCGACATGACGCTCCCGCCGCATGCTCCCGCGGACGAGAACCGGAGTTCTCTTGCCGACCGAGTTCTCGGGGGGATCGCGTGGAGCGCGCTCGGTAACGTGTTCCAGCAGGTCGTGGCTTTCGGCATCTCCGTCACGCTCGCCCGACTCCTCAGCCCCCGGGAGTTCGGAGTGCTGGCGATGGTCACCGTGCTCCTCGGTTTCGGCAACCTCCTCGCCGAGCTCGGCTTCACCGCCGCTCTGATCCAGCGGAAGGACCTCTCCCCGGCGCATCTGGACTCCGCCTTCTGGCTCACGCTGGCGTCCGGCTCGCTCCTGGGCCTCGGCTTCGCCCTCGCCGCCCCAGCAGTGGCGCGGTTCTACTCTGAGCCGCAGCTGGTCGCGGTGACGCGGGTGATGGCGGTGAACTTCGTCCTCGTCCCGACCGCGGCCGTACAGCTCGCGCTCATGCAACGCGAGATGCGATTCAAGAAGCTGGCTGCCATCGGCGTGGGCAAGGTGGTGCTCGCCGGCGCCGTCGGCGTCACGCTCGCGGCGCTCGACCAAGGGATCTGGAGCCTCGTCGCCCACAGCTTGTGTCTGAGCGCGTTTGGTACCGCCGGCCTTTGGTTGTTCTCGAGTTGGCGTCCGAGACTCCGGTTCTCGGTGTCATCCGCGCGCGAACTCTGGGACTACAGCGGCAGCCTCATCGGCTTCGGAGTTGCTAACTTCTGGGCGCGCAACGCCGACAACATACTGGTAGGCCGGTTCATCGGGGCCACCGGCCTCGGGATCTACTCGCGTGCGTACAGCACCATGCTGCTTCCACTCAACCAGATCGCCGCCGTGCTGACGACCGTGATGTTCCCGGCGCTCGCCTCGATCCAGGATGACCGCGAACGACTTGCCAGCGTCTATCTGCGGGCCGTGGGCGGGGTGGCGCTGGTCACGACGCCCGTCATGCTCGGTGTCTTCGTGCTCGCGGAGGACTTCGTGCTGGCTGTCTTTGGCTCACAGTGGGCCGGAGTCGTGCCGGTGCTTCAGGTCCTCGTGCTGCTCGGGGTCATGCAGTCGCTGGCCTCGACAGTGGGGTGGCTGTACCAGGCGCTCGGCCACACCCGAATGATGTTCCGGTGGGGGCTCTTCTCGAGCGCGGTCATCGTGGCGGCGATTGGTGTCGGCGTCTGGATGGGTTCTCCCGTCTCGGTCGCGGGCGCCTACGCCGGCGCCAGCGTCCTCTTGACGCCGCTCGCACTGCTCCTGCCAGGGCGGCTCGTCGGATTGGGGGTCGCCGACTTCACCAGAGCGATCTGGGGCCCGCTCGCCGCCGGCGTTCTCATGGCGGTAACGATCGGTGCGCTTCGCCGCTGGAGCCCCTTGCCAGCCGCTCCGTGGCCACACCTCCTGATCCTGGCGCCGCTCGGGGCCCTGATCTATTGGGTGGCTGTGAGTCAGATCTTCCGGGTGGAGAGCTACGTGTCACTCCGCACGCTGCTCCTGCAGAAGCTTCGAGGGCGCGCAGCGTCCACCCCGAACGATTCATGAGTACTCGCGACGCGATCCGCACCTTCCTCTGGAACTCCGCGCGTGATGCGCAGCGGACCCTTCGAGGCAAGCCGCTCGCACTTGTGCCATTGGCTGGCGCCACCCTCGACAGGAGAGACGTCGCGATCGCGAGCGCCTGGCGCGATCGTCCGGACCGATGGCTCGACCCCGAGCCGGTGCGGGCGTATGAGCGCGCGTTCGCCCGATGGAATGCGTCTCGTCATGCCTTCGCGTTCGGCAAGGGAAGGGTCGCCCTCAGTGGGATCATCAGCGCGATGGGTCTCGGCCCCGGTGACGAGGTCATCATCCCGGGGTTCACCTGCGTGGTCGTGCCCAACGCGTTTCGGTTCGCAGGCGTCACCGTTCGCTTCGCCGACATCGAGTTGGACACCTACGGCCCATCTGTCGACGCCATCCGCCGGCTGGTCAGCGCGCGGACCAAAGCTGTGCTGGTCCATCACCTGTTCGGCCTAGTCTGCCTCGATTACGACAGGATCTTGGATCTTTGCCACACCCGCAGAATCAGGGTCATCGAGGATTGCGCCCACGCGACTGGCGCGCGGTACCGAGGGCAGCGAATCGGGCACTTCGGCGACGCAGCGTTCTACAGCTCGGAACACTCCAAGGTGTTCTCCACCGTTCAAGGGGGGATGGCGACTACGAACGATCCCGAGCTCGCTCGTGGGCTCGCAGAATTCCAGAGGTCGTCCTCTCCTCTCGACCCGGGCACCCTGTCACGCTTGCTTCGCACGTGCCGAAAGGACTACCTCACGAATGCCCACCCCCATCGCGCCCTCATTCGACACCCGGCGGCGCTGTGCATGAGCTCGAGCGCGGTCGCTTCCACGACGGCAGATGAGGTGCGAGGGAACCGGCCAGACAACTACAGGCTTTCGCTCGCGGCCCCTCTCGCCGAACTCGGGCTATCGCAGCTCTCGAAGCTGGACAGCCTGAACGCCCGGCGCCGGCGCCAAGCCGCCAAGTGGCGTGAATGGGCGGAGGAGCGTGGGTACGGGGCCCCATGGATCGCCCCGGAGTCGGAGCCGGTGTTCCTCCGCTATCCACTGACCGTCCCCGCCGCGGTGAAGCGCAGACCTCGCGTCATCGAGGAGGAGCTCGGCGTGGAGTGTGGTGTCTGGTTCACCTCACCGCTTCACCCCTCGCCCGAGCGAGTGGAGGGTTGTCCCAACGCCTACACCGCCGTTGAGACGTGCGTGAACCTGCCATGCCTGGTGCCAGAATGACCCTTCTTCGACACGCGAGACAGCTCCCGACGCTCGCGGGGGAGTTCGCCCGCGAGCTCGTTCTTGCCGCGGTTCGCTCCACCAACTCGGACCTGGGACGCTTCGCTCGAGCAACACTCTTTCACACGCGCGCCCACATCGACACCGATGTGAGGATCACGCACCCGAGACAGTTCTCAGCGCCGGCCGGTGCGGCCGTCTTCCATGGCACCTACATCCTCAACACGCGCGGCACGGTGACGCTGGGCCGCCGCAGCCATCTGGGCGCCGGTTGCTACGTCAACGCATCGCGCGGCCGCCTGATCCTGGGCGATGATGTCGTCGTCGGCCCAAAATGCGTATTCGTGTGCAACTCGAACCACTTCGAGTACGCGAAGGCCGTCAGCGAGACGTACAAGACTGGCGACATCGTCATCGGTAACAACGTCTTCCTTGGTGCGGCCTGCACCGTCCTGCCGAACACGATCATCGAGGACAACGTGGTGGTCGCCGCGGGGGCAGTCGTGCGAGGGACGCTTGCGTCGAACCGGATCTACGGCGGCGTGCCGTGCAAGGAACTGTCCGAAGGGTGGTACGAATGACTCGTGGTTCGCACAACTGGCTCATCCACGAGCTGAACCAGAAGATCGCTGAAGGTCTCACCTACCGTGGGCGCGTTGTCGATCTCGGATGCGGGACCGCACCCTACAGAGACCTCATCTTGCAGACGGCGGATGAGTACATCGGTGTCGACTGGGTGGAGTCACTCCACGACCGTTCGCACGTGGACGTGAACGCCGACCTCAACCAGCCGCTCCCCTTCGCGTCGGAGTTCGCGGACACGGTCGTTTCGTTTCAGGTGCTCGAGCATATCGCGAACCCGACTCTGCTGCTATCGGAAGCCCATCGCATCCTCAAACCCGGCGGCGCGCTCCACGTGACAGTGCCTTTCATGTGGCACATTCATGAAGCCCCGCACGACTACTTCCGATACACCGAGTACGGTCTCAGGCACATCCTTGAAGGAGCCGGCTTCACTGGGATCGATATCGTACCGAACACGGGTTTCTGGCAAACTTGGTTCTTGAAGCTCAACTACCAAACGGTGCGCTTCGCCCGCGGCCCGCTCAGCCTTCCGCTACGGGCCTTCTGGCGGTCGAATCAGATCCTGGCTCCCGTCCTCGACCGACTCGACCCTCAGCCCGCGGAGACGGCCAGCTACACAGTGACCGCACGTCGAGCGCGATAGCTCTCACCCCGACGCGCGCGCGCCTCGCAGCAGCGCGCCGATCTCGTTGGCGGTGCGGTTCCAGTCGAACAGACTCGCTCTCCGGAGCGCTCGGCTGCGGAGTTGTGAAGCTGAGCGCTCATCGTCGAGCATCTCCCCTACGCGGTCCACCCAGTCCTTCGGTGTTTGCGGGTCCAGCAGTATGCCGCCGTCGCCCACGACCTCCGAGAGCGACGCACGGTCGGAGGAGAGCACGACTGCCCCCGACGCCATCGCCTCGAGAGGTGCGAGTCCGTATCCCTCGTACAGGGACGGAAACACGAATGCGGTCGCGCCCTGCATCAAGGGGGACAAGTGCGCCCGTGGCACATAGCCGAGCGAGACGACGCTCTCGGCGACGCCTTGGCGCTGCGCTGATGCCCGCACGGCCTCGAACTCTCCGGTATCTTGGCGGCCTGCCAGCGCCAGGGTGATGTCCATCCCCCGCCGCCGGCAGCCACTCAGCACGTCGACCAAGAAGGCCACGTTCTTGTGGGACGCGTAGGTCCCGCTATAGAAGAGATAGGGCTTCGAGAGCGAGTGCCTGCGGCGGACGCTGCCGATCGTGGCCTCGTCAGAAGGCCTGAAGATCTCCTGCTCGAAGCCCTCGCCCACTACGCTGATTCGATCAGGATGGGCACGCAATCGCTCAATCATGTCGCGGCGCGTGTTGTTCGACACCGCGACAGCCATCGAGCGACGAAGGATCCAGGGCAGCACGCCCCTGAGGTGCAGTTTCGCGAGAGGATGGAAGTACGCGGAAGGCACCACCAGCGGGGTCAAGTCGTGGACCACCACTACCTGGGGAACCGGCGGACGGAGCAGTCCCTCGTGGAACGGCACGAAGAGCGCCTCGGCTGCCGACCTCTGGAGATGGTATGGCAAGCGAAGCTGCAGCCAGGATTGCCGCATCATCAGATGCCCCAGGCCGCCGCCGCTTCTCTTGGGCATGGCATGGGTCGTCACCGACCAATCCGGCGGCACGTGTTCCGGGGTCTCCGTATAGAGAACGACATCGAAGTCTTGGAGGAGCCGTCCCACCACCTCCACCGTGTACCGTCCCAGGCCAGCCGGTTGGGGGTCGAAGGTCGGGAAGTAGACGCCGATGCGCATCAGAGGGAAACGTGCCTTGCAGGAGGCAGCCGCGGGTGCGCGTGCGACCCGTGAGGCGCCCGCGCCGTCCAGGTCAGCACGAGCGCGGCGAAGAAGGGCATCATCGGTATTCGATATCTCGACAATGTTCCAAGATTCGTGGACGCGAGTCCAACCGCGACACCGAAGCCGACGACGAAGACGATCGCGAACGCCAACGTGGGCGAGCGCTTGATCTCGTTCCAGAGGCCCTTCGGCGAGCGGCGTGCGAAGGCCATGAGGAGCAACACCGTGAGCGTCGTCGTCTCGATCGCGTTGACAGCCATCGTGACGTTGCGGACCTCGAAGAAGGCGGGGCGGAAGAGCGACGTGGCCAACGCGAGGGGAGCGAAGGCGAGCTGACCCAGGAGGGATCGCTCCTCTTGCTCGGCGACCTCGTAGTAGGAACCGCCCTGGACCGAGGTCCCGACGTGCTGGAGGCGCGCCGTCTCTTCCCCCACTTTCTCGACGGCGTAGCGCGGGAAGAGCTCGCCCAGGACCACGATCATCAGCACGACGGCCCCGACGCCGATCAGGACGTAGCCGGGACGGAGGTCTACGCCTCTCCCTCCTGACGCGTCGTTGGCGCGGCGCCAGTACCACCAGACGGCCCCGGCGAGAGCCAGGGCGAACAGCACGTACGCCTTCACCATGGCCACCCAGAAGCCCGCGAAGAGCACCAGCGCGACGCCTACGGCTCGGCGCCGCTGGACGAACCGATGTAGCCCCAGGACCACCCACCCGAACGCCGCCATCGCGACCGTCTCCTTGAGAATGGCGGACGACCAGAACACGACGGAGGGGACGAGCATCGTCGCGACGAGGTGTCGGCGCCAGAGGTGAGTCTGGAAGACCTCGCGAAAGACCCTGTAGAGGGCGAGTTGGCCGAAGAACGCGGCGATGCTGAGCGCGACGCAGACGCCATAGATCGACTCGCCCAAGACGAGCTGCAGGAGGCCGGACACGGCGCTCATCGTGCCAGTCGAGCCGCCAGCTCCCATGACGTAGAAGGGCCAGATGGACTCCTGATGGACGAGCAGCGCTACCAGCTCGGGGAAGAAGCGACCGGGATCGTAGCTGACGACGTCGGCGATGGTCGCTCCGGTGACGAAGTAGACCATCATGTCGCCCCCGCCGTAGATGCCCTGCGTGATCCAGACCTGCGCGAACGCCGCGAGCACGTGGAAGAGGAACGCCGCCAACAGAAGCCCGCGCTCCTCCGTTCGAAACTGTCGCAGAACGCCGCCGATGAGAACCAGCCCGAGAACGAGCGCCAACAACGGCGAGATGATGTCAGCCACGCGACACCTCCGCGCGGCGCCGCTGCTCGCCGCCGGGGTGGACCGGCAAGCGGAGTGCAGCCTCGTAGGCCTCGGACAACGCCTGCCAGATCCGCTCGCGCCGAAAGAACTCTCGGGCTCTCATCCGACCGGAGTGGCCGTGTTCGCGGCGCAGCGCCTCACTGCGCGCGTAGCGATCCATCGCCTCGAACAGCGGTGTGACCGTCTTTGGGGGAACCAATATCCCCGTGACGCCATCTTCTACGGCGTCGACGCAGCCGGGGATCCGAGTGGCGATGACCGGGAGAGCCATGGACATGGCCTCGAGAGGGACGTTCGGAAACCCCTCGCGATAGGTCGGCAGGACGACTACATCCATGGCGGCGTAGAGCCTGGCGGGATCGTCGGAGGAGCCGACGAGGTGAGCTCGCTCATCGGACCGCAACGCCTCGCGAACGGCGTCGTCCACGGGGTCCTGATCCTCGAAAGGGCCGACGATCACGAGGTGGGCATGAGGGTGCGCGTCCCGTATTCGCGCCCAAGCTCTCGCGAGCTCATGGACACCCTTGTCGCGCACGATGCGCCCGACGAAGCCGAAGACGAGCCCGCTCGAAGGAACCCCCCACGAATGGCGGACTCGTTCCCGCTGCGCAGCGTGGGTGGCCGGGTTGAAGCGCCCCTCGGTGTCCACGCCCTGCCCGCTCCCGCGGAGAAGAACCTGGATCTTGTCCGGGTCGGTGAGCCCCAGGTCCAAGGCGACGCCCCTCAACGAGTGGCTGACGCAGAGCACTTCGGTGGCCAGGCCGCAGGACACCATCTCGGTCAGCGTGAGCAAGGTTCGTCGCGCTCCAGATGCGCCCATCAGCGGCAGCCCTCGCATGTGGTAGATGCGTACGGGCACGCCAGCGAGTGCCGCGGCGATCGTCCCCAGCAGTCCGCCCTTCGGCGTGTGGGCGTGAACGACGTCCGGCCTCTCGCGACGGAAGTGTGCCCAGAGGCGCCGCAGCGCCGCCAGATCTCTCAGCGGTGTGATGCGGCGCTCCATCGGCACCGCGAAGACCCGAGCCTCTTCGGTCGCCGCGAAACGCTCGAGCGCATCTCCAGGCGCCGACACGAAGCTCAGTTCGAAGCCCCGCGTTCGCATGAAGGCAGTTTGCCCACGCAGGAACCCGAGCGACTGCGGGACGGTGGTCACGTGGATGACCCTCATGCTCCCCCCACGAGGCTCGTGGCGCTGGCCCCCCCGACGCGCGTCTGCTTCATCGAGTCCTGCCACCCGCGAAACATCAGCAATCCCCAGATGCCCTGGTCGAGACCCGAGCGCCCCGCGAGAAAGCTCGCCCACGCGCCGCGAACGGCAGAGACGTCGAAGAGGGCGTCGCTCCGGAGCGTCGCCGGGTCCAGGAGCCCTTCGGCCCACCCTCGAAGCGGCCCGCGCAGCCAGTCGCCTACCGGGACGCCGAACCCCATCTTGGGGCGGTCCCACAGCGCCGCCGGGACGCGGTTCGCGAGCAGCCGGCGGAGCGGGAGCTTCCCCCTCCCCCCCTGGATCTTTTCGCTCGCCGGGATCCGCATGGCCAACTCGACGACGCGATGGTCCAGGAGCGGCACGCGGGCCTCGAGCGACACGGCCATCGAGGCCCGGTCCACTTTCGTCAGGATGTCGTCCGGCAAGTAGCCGACCAGATCACCGAGCATCATCCGCTCGACGATGGAAGCCGTGGGCAACCCTGGACGCCCCGACCAAGACGTCGACGGGGGGCGCTGGAGGAGCTGGGCGGGGTGTGGCCACTGGCTTTGGAGGAGCTCGTAGAGGTGCTCGGGGCTCCGGGCTGGGAGCAGCCCGAGCGCCTTGCGGAGCTTGTCCCCCGGTAGCCGAACCGGCAGGCGGTTGGCGAAGGCGCGGTTGATCCACTCCGCCGGCGTCAGCGCCGCGAGCCGCTCTCCGTGACGGCGAACCCCAGGTGGAACGCGTCGAAGCGCGCTCCACACTCGAGGGGCCCAGATGTGCCGGTTGTACCCACCGAACAGCTCGTCGCCTCCGTCTCCCGAGAGGGCGACTGTGACCTGCTCACGCGCCAGACGGGACACGAGGTACGTGGGGAGCAGCGAAGAGTCGGCGAACGGCTCGTCCAGGATGTGCGGCAGCTCGGGGACCCAGGCCAAGGCCGTGTCAGCGTCCACCGTCAACGCGGTGTGGTCGCAGCCGAGGTGTTCGGCCACCGCAGCCGCCGCCCCGGACTCATCGTAGTCCGCCCGCGTGTTGCCGATGCTGAAGGTCCTGACGGGGCGCGTGGATGCCTCCTGCATGAGGGCGACGACCATCGAGGAGTCGATTCCCCCCGAGAGCAAGGCCCCCAGAGGGACGTCGGAGATCATCCTCAGCCTCACGGCGTCTCGCAGGAGCGCCTCCAGCTCGCCATCCGCCGGCGGCGGCCCGGAACCCAGAAGCCGCCGGGGCTCCCAGTAGACGGTCTCTCGCGGCTCGGTGTTTCGAGAGTCGAATTCGACGTAGGTGCCCGGGCGGACCTTCCACGCGTCGTGCTCGACGGTCAGCGGCGCCGGCACGTAGTTGAAGCGGAGATACGCTTCGACGGCCTCCGGGTCCAGGTCGAGCACGTGCCGCGGGTGTCGATGGACCGCGGCGAGCGTCGATGCGAACACGAGGTCGCCAGCCACGCGCGCGAACACGAGCGGCTTGATGCCGAGCCTATCGCGAACCAGCGTGAGCCTCTCCTCGCGTCGATCCCAGAGCGCCAGCGCGAACATGCCGACGAAGCGGCGCAAGGCATCGTCGAGGCCCCACTCCTCGATGGCGGCCAACAAGACCTCGGTATCGGAGCTCCCCCGCCATGCGCGTGGGCCGCGCTCGTCCAGCTCTCTCCGAATCTGGCGATAGTTGTAGACCTCGCCGTTGTACGCGAGCGCGTAGCGGCCTCCGAGCGAGAGCATGGGCTGGCGCCCCTCAGGAGAGAGATCGAGGATGCTCAAGCGCCGGTGCCCCAGATGGAGCCCGCAGCCTGGCTCGAACCAGGCCCCCGCGTCATCTGGACCGCGCGAGGCGAGCGCGTCGCGCATCGTGCGCACGATCGCCGCCGCCTCGGCGTCCCCGCGCTCGGTCCAGAGTCCAGCGACACCACACACGTCAGCCGCCTCGCCCCGTCATCGAGCCCGAGAGGTCGAGCCTCACGAGGCGCACGAGCGCTCCGGGCTCCCCATGAACTCGCTCATCGTCGCGGAGCCGGCCTCGGAGATCCCCTCCCGGCGCAAGACCTGCCCCGCAGTGCGGACGAGGATCCGCAAGTCCAGCCCAAGAGACCAGTTCTCGACGTACCAGACGTCCATCTCGAGGCGACGCTCCCAGTCCACGCTGTTGCGTCCGTTCACCTGAGCCCAACCCGTGATACCCGGAGGCATCGCGTGGCGCCTCGTTTGGCGCTCACTGTATCGCTCGAGATAACGGGCCAGGAGCGGCCGCGGCCCCACGAGGGACATGTCTCCCCGCAGCACGTGCCAGAGCTCTGGGAGCTCGTCGAGGCTCGTCGCTCGAAGCAGCGCCCCGTAGCGAGTCAGCCGCTCGTCGTCCGGCAGCAGCCTCCCCGCCCCATCGCGGGCGTCCGTCATGGTGCGGAGCTTTCGCATGCGGAAGAGACGCCCTCCGATGCCTGGCCGAGTCTGGGCGAACAGCGGCGGCCAGCCATGGGCGAGTGTGCCAGCCGCGGTCAGGCCCACGAGCAGCGGCGAGAGCACGACGAGGCCCGACGCGCTGACCGCCACGTCCAGCAGGCGCTTCACCCGCAACGCGGGCGTCTTCCGAGGCATGCGGTCGAGCCAGCTCACTACCCTATCCGTTTCCCACTGGACCCTGCCCGTTCAGGCGCGCGAATCTCCCGCCGGGTTCGCGCAACGGAGAGAGCGGTTTGACCCATGGACGAGTCGTATGCAAGGTCGCGGATCCGCGGAGGAAGATGTGAGTGAGCGAGTCGTGGTCGTGGGCCTGGGGTACGTCGGCCTCCCAGTCGCCTTGGGTTTCGCCCGAGCTTGGCCCGACGTCGTCGGCTTCGATATCTCGAGCCGTCGCGTCGAAGAGCTCCAGCGAGGCTACGACCGTACCAACGAGGTCACGGAGGCGCAGCTCGAGGAGTCTTCGATCCGCCTCACGGCCAGCCCCGAAGGCGTCGGGGAGCCGACGTTCATCATCGTGACGGTTCCGACTCCCATCGATGGCAATCGTCAACCCGACCTGACGCCTCTCCGGCGCGCATCGGAGACAGTGGGGACATTCCTTCGGGCCGGCGCAGTCGTGGTGTACGAGTCGACGGTGTACCCAGGCGTCACCGAAGAGTTCTGCGGCCCGATCCTCGAGTCTGTATCGGGGCTGACCCTCGGTGTGGACTTCAAGCTCGGCTACTCACCCGAGCGCATCAACCCCGGGGACAAGGAACACACTCTGGAGAAGACGGTCAAGGTCGTCGCAGGACAGGACGCGAGCACGCTCGAGCGCGTGGCCGCCGCCTACGAGAAGGTCATCGCAGCCGGCGTTCACCGAGCCCCTACGATCAAGGTCGCCGAGGCGGCAAAGGTCATCGAGAACACCCAGCGAGATCTCAACATCGCGCTGATGAACGAGTTGGCCCTCATCTTCGACCGACTGGGTATTCGTACGAAAGATGTGCTGACCGCTGCAGGGACCAAGTGGAACTTCCTGCCGTTCAGCCCCGGACTGGTTGGAGGACATTGCATCGGCGTCGACCCGTACTACCTGACCGCCAAAGCCGAGGCTGTCGGATACCACCCCCAAGTGATCCTCGCTGGACGCAGGATCAACGATGGGATGGGCGCGTTCGTCGCGCAGCGCGTGATCAAGATGCTGATCGGACGAGACCGCGCGATCAAGGGCGCGCGAGTCGGCATCTTGGGACTCACATTCAAGGAGAACGTCCCCGATCTGCGGAACAGCCGAGTGCCCGACATCATCCACGAGCTGAGGCAATTCGGTATCGAGCCCCTCGTTCATGATCCCCGCGCCGATCCGCACGAGGCGCTCGACGAATACGGGCTCCGGCTGGTCGAGTTCGACGAGCTCCTTCGGCTGGATGGCCTGATCCTCGCCGTGCCGCACCGAGAGTATTCGGAGATGGGGCGCGACCGGCTCTTCGCCACTTTGACCGAGGGGGGCACACTCGCGGACATCAAGTCCATGCTCGACCCCGCAGAAGTCCCCGAACGGTTCGAGTACTGGAGTCTATGATGGCGCGCGTTCTCGTCACCGGCGCTGCCGGGTTCATCGGTTATCACCTCTCCGAACGTCTCCTGAGCCGCGGGGACGAGGTCATCGGGCTGGACAATCTCAACGACTACTACTCGGTGGAGCTCAAGGAAGCTCGAGTGGCGCGGCTCAGCCGCCATCGCGGCTTCGAGCTCGCGAGGCTGGACCTGGCGGACCGCGAGCAGGTCCCTGCGCTCTTCGCCGAGAAGCGCTTCGACAAGGTCGTCAACCTCGCTGCCCAGGCGGGAGTTCGCTATTCGCTCGAGAACCCACACGCCTACGTCGACGCCAACCTCGTCGGATTCGTCAACATCCTCGAGGGATGCCGGCACCACGAGGTCGAGCATCTGGTCTACGCCTCCTCGAGCTCCGTGTACGGCGCGAACACCCGGATGCCCTTCTCGACGCGAGACAACGTGGATCATCCCGTGAGTCTCTACGCAGCCTCCAAGAAGGCGAACGAGCTCATGGCCCATACCTACAGCCACCTCTATGGGCTGCCGACCACGGGGTTACGTTTCTTCACCGTTTACGGTCCCTGGGGGCGCCCCGACATGGCTCTGTTCCTCTTCACCAAGGCCATCCTCGAGGGGCGGGCGATCGATGTCTTCAACAACGGGAACATGCGGCGAGACTTCACCTACATCGACGACATCGTCGAGGGAGTCGTGCGAGTTCTGGATCGCACGCCCGCCCCTGACCCGGAGTGGAACGGCGACCAGCCGAACCCAAGCCGGAGCCCGGCCCCGTTTCGAGTCTACAACATCGGAAACAACGAACCCGTCGAGCTCATGGACATGATCGCGGCGCTCGAAACTCATCTCGGCAAAGAGGCCGAGAAGAACATGCTCCCGATGCAGCCCGGCGACGTCCCCGCGACCTTTGCCGACGTCGAGGATCTCGTCGCGGACGTCGACTTCAAGCCGAGCACGCCCATCATGACGGGGATCGGAAGGTTCGTGGACTGGTACCGAGAGTTCTACGGGGCCTGAACATGTCTCGCATCTATCTGTCGGCGCCGCACATGGGCGGTGAAGAGCTGGGATTTGTCGAGGACGCTTTCGAGACCAATTGGCTCTCGTCGGTCGGCCCCAATCTCGACGGATTCGAGACTGAGCTGGGCGACCTCGTCGGCGCCTACTGTGCCGCGCTCTCCAGCGGCACCGCCGCCATCCACCTCGGCTTGCGACTCCTGGGAGTGGGGAGCGGTGATGAGGTCATCTGTCCAACGCTGACGTTCGTCGCCACGGCGAACCCCATCCTGTACCAAGGTGGTATCCCCGTCTTTCTGGACAGCGAGTCGACGAGCTGGAATCTGGACCCGAATCTGCTCGAGGACGTGCTCGCTGAGAAGGCGTCCCGGGGCACGCTTCCCAAGGCGGTCATCGTCGTCCACCTCTTCGGTCAGAGCGCCGACCTCGACGCCCTGCGCGATGTCTGCGCACGCTATGAAGTTCCGATCCTCGAGGACGCCGCCGAGGCCCTCGGCACGACCTACCGTGGCACGCAAGTTGGCGCGTTTGGCGAGATTGGCGTCTTCAGCTTCAACGGGAACAAGATCATCACCACCACCGGCGGTGGCGCGCTCGTCAGCCGAGACCCCGAGCTGGTCGCGCGAGCGCGGTTCTGGGCCACCCAGGCGCGAGATCCATCGACGGCGTATGAACATTCTCAGCTGGGTTACAACTACCGAATGAGCAATGTGCTGGCTGGGATTGGACGCGGACAGCTCCGTGTCTTGCCCGAGCGGGTGGATCGTCGACGCGAGATCGCCTTCCACTACGCCAGCGCGTTCGAGGATCTCGAGGGTATCGAGCTCATGCCTCAGGCCGATTGGGGATTGCACACGAACTGGCTGAGTGTCTTCGTCGTCGATGAGGCGGCGGGGTGCAGCCGCGACGCGCTCATCGCGGCGCTCGCGGCCGAGGACATCGAAGCGCGGCCCGTGTGGAAGCCGATGCACACCCAAGCGCTCTTCCAGGGCTGCGAGAGCCACGGAGGCGCCGTCGCTGAGCGCGCGTTCGAACGCGGCATCTGTCTCCCCAGTTCGTCGAACCTCACGAACGACCAGCAAGCGCGTGTCATCGATGTCGTGCGTCGGCGAGCTGGAGCCCGAGGCATGCCGTGAGGAGACACGTGCTCAGACTGAGCCAGCTCACCATCGACCTCGCGGTGTTGGCGTTGGCGTTCGCGCTCGCGTTTCTGATCAGATTCGACTGGAGACCTCCGACCGACATGGTCGGACGGCTCGCGCTCACCGTCCCGTACGTGGTCATCGGCGAGTACCTCGTGCTCTGGGCGTTCGGTGTCCCGCGGTTCTCATGGAGATACATCGGACTTCGCGAGGTGTGGCGCCTCCTCGCTGCGGTCGTCGTGGCAACCGTGCTGCTCGTTTGGTCGCGCGTGGGCTTTGGGGCCTTCCAGGCAGATGTCCCCTACCTTCGACACGGTGTGATTCCGCTCGGGGTCATCGCCGCCAACTTCATACTGATGTTCCTCGGGATCTCCGGCGTGCGGGTCCTCCGCCGGATCCTGGGTGAGCATGTCGAGAGCCAGCGGCGCGGGAGAGGGATCGAGCCTGCGTCTCGTGTGCGTACGATGCTGGTGGGAGCTGGCCAAGGCGGGGTCATGATGGCCAAGGAGATCGCAAATCGGCCGGACCTCGCGCTCGAGCCAGTCGGGTTCATCGACGATGATCCGGCCAAAGCGGGGCTCGTCGTGCACGGTATCTCCGTACTCGGCCCAACCGAGGCGCTCCCCGAGCTCTGCGAACGCCAGGGCGCGCAACAGGTCCTGATCACGATGGCGAGCGCCCCCGGGGACACAGTGAGGCGGATCTCACGCCTCGCTGAAGAGGCGGGCGTGCCGGTGAAGATCATCCCTGGCCTGTTCGAGATCGCGGACGGACGCGTGGAGCTCAGTCGCATTCGGCCGGTCGCGATCGATGATCTGTTGCGCCGCGAACCCGTGGAGCTGGACATCGAGGCCATCGCGGCCGACCTGAAGGACCGCGTTGTGCTGGTCACAGGCGCCGGGGGCTCGATCGGCTCGGAGATCTGTCGGCAGGTCGCGTCGTTCGGCCCCGCACGACTTTTGCTCGTCGAGCGCGCCGAGAACAGCCTGTTCCACATCCACCGCGAGCTCCGCAGCAGGCCGGGCGTTCTCGAGATCGTCCCGCTCATCGCCGATGTCACCGACCGGCAGCGCATGCGAGCGATATTCGAGACCCACGCCCCGTCCGCTGTGTTCCACGCGGCAGCGCACAAGCACGTGCCCATGATGGAGTGGAACGCCGGCGAGGCCCTCAAGAACAACGTGTTCGGCACGAAGGTCGTCGCGGACCTCGCGCACGAGCTCGGTGCAGATGGCTTCGTGATGATCTCCACTGACAAGGCCGTGAACCCGACGAGCGTGATGGGGGCCACGAAGCGCGTCGCGGAGATGTACGTCCAGGCGCTAGCGAGTCGCAGCGACACCCGCTTCGTCACGGTGCGATTTGGCAACGTGCTCGGTTCCGCGGGCAGCGTGATCCCCATCTTCCAGGAACAGATCCAGCGCGGCGGCCCGGTCACGGTGACTCACCCCGAGATGCAGCGCTACTTCATGACCATTCCGGAGGCATGTCAACTAGTATTACAGGCAGGCAGCATGGGGCGGGGCGGGGAGATCTTCATCCTCGACATGGGCGCGCCCGTCAAGATCGTCGACCTCGCCCGCGACCTCATCCGCCTCAGCGGCTTCGTGCCGGAAGACGACATCGAGATCGTGTTCTCGGGGGTCCGGCCCGGAGAGAAGCTCTTCGAAGAGCTCAGCGTGGACGCTGAGAACGCGGAGCGGACACGACACGCGAAGATCTTCGTCGGCCGGCGGGCCGCCGCCGAATGGGCGGCGGTCTCGGCCCACCTCGAGGATCTCGGAGGGTATCTGTCCGCGGACCGCGACGCCGTCATCGAGGCATTGAGAAGTTGTGTGCCGGAGATGATGGAGCCGGCCTCCGACGAGACGCCTTCGGCTACCTCGGAGCCCGTTCAGACCTCGCCTCCGACGCCTCTCACCCCCCTCTTCTCCGGTGCCGCGGACTGACAGGCAGCGACGGCGGCGTCGGTCTGGAGGGCGCCGCTCGCTGTGGTCTGTGTCCACCGCCGTCTTCGGGGTGGGCGTGGCGGGAGCACCGTTGCTCATGGGCGGACGCGTTGGCTGGTCGATCGTCCTGATCACGAGCGTGGTCGCCGGCGGCTGCCTCCTCCTGTCTCTCGCAGCGAGGCGCTCACGCCTGCGGGTGCGCTTCCATGCACTCGTCTGGGTGTCGCTGCTCGCCCTCGGGTTCACGGGACTGCAAGCGCTCCCACTCCCAGTGGCGATCACCGCGGCACTTCAACCCCTGGCGGTGGAACGCGCGACCGCGATGGCCACTCTCCTCGGAGAGCCTGCGCCCGGCTGGGTGGCGCTATCGCTCGCTCCGCGGGAGACGCTGGCGGCGCTCACCAAAGGCGTGGCCATCTCCTGCGCGCTGATGGGGAGCTGGATCCTGGTCGCGCGCGGCCAGCGCAAGAGGCTCTTCATCATTGTCGGCGCGAGCGCGGCTGCGATGGCGGTGGTCGCGCTGGGACACTTCGTACTGGGTGTTCGAGACGTGTACGGAATCGTGGAGACGGCGAGCCCGCTGCCAGGCCCCCTCATCAACCCGAACCACCTCAGCGGCTTTCTCGCGCTCGGCGTCCCGGTCCTCATTGGCCTCGGGTTGGAGCTCGAGTCACCAGGGGCACGTCTCACAGCGTTCGGTCTCGCCGTCGTCACCGGGGTCGCCGCCTTGATGAGCTTCTCACGCGGCGGGCTCGTGTCCCTCGCCATCGGGATCCTGCTGCTCGCCCTGCTCGGGATCGCCCGACGCCGCTCGGGAACCGGCGCCCGCGGATTCTCGGGGTTCGCGGCGGTCGCAGCCACCCTGGCCCTGACCGCGGGCTTCGGCCTCTATCTCGCGGCCGAGGGGATCTTCAGGGACTTCGAGGCAGGTGACTCGAGCAAGCTCGAGCTGGCCGCACGGGGACTCGGAGTGGCGCTCGACCATCCGTGGGTCGGCGTTGGTCGTGGGGCGTTCTCTGCCGCGTTCGTCTCCCACCACGGCACCGCGCTCCGCTTCACCCACCCGGAGAATTTCCTGGCCCAGTGGGTCAGCGAGTGGGGATTCCCACTCGGGCTGTCCTTGTTGGGCACGCTCACCATCAGCTTGGTTCGAGGCGTCCGCGAAGCACGGGATTGGACGCGCCTCGCGGGAGTGGCAGCCTCGATCGCACTCGGGGCCCACGAGCTCGTCGACTTCGCGACGGAGGGTCTGGGCGTCGCCGTCGTCGCCACCGTCTGCGTCGTGGCCTCGGCCGCGCCGCGGCATAGGCGTCAGGAGACCGACAGGGGCAGCTGGCGTGTCCCGTTTGCGACCGCACTGCTGGCGTTCTGTTTCCTCGCCACGTTCGGCTGGAGGATCGATGGTTCGAGCGTCCCCCAGCTGCGAGCCGAGCTCGAAGATGCATTGCGCAGCGGCCACCACGAGCGATTCGCCGCGACCCTGAGCTCGGCAGCCAGACTTCACCCGTCCGAGCCGATCTTCACGTTGCTCAGCGGCGCCGAGGCCGTGCGCCGGGGAAGCCCGGAGGCACTACCATGGCTGAACAGGACAATGGTGCTCGCTCCAGGGTGGGACGCCCCCCACGTCGAAGCTGCGATGCTGTTCTCGCGTATGGGCAGGCACCCGCAGGCTTTCGCCGAGATGCGCGCCGCGGAGACGCTCAGAGCCGGCAGCGCGTGGCGAGTCGCGTGCGACTCCTTGCTTGCCGATCCGTCTCGCGTGGACGCCTTTCTCGCGGCGTCGCGAGCGGATCCCACCGGCCTGATCCTGCTGGAGAACACCGCCCGCTGTCTGCCGCTGGACTCAGGCGCGGGCCAACGGATCGACGAGACCCTCGTCGAACACGACGTGCTTGGAAGCTTCATCCGAAGGGCCCAACGCTTGATGAACGACGGCGAGCCCGCCGCCGCCTACCGCTCGCTCGCACCAGTCAGCGACTCCCGGGAAGCCGGGGTGCACGAAATGCGGGCGAGAGCTCTCATTGCACAACGACTTCATCGTGAGGCGGCCGAGGTCGCCAACGTCCTCGCTGGCAGCGACGAACAGAGCGATGAGCTGCTCAGACTGCGCGCCACCGCCCTGGCCGGTCTCGAAGACGCCGATGCGATGCGCCGGACGCTGGAGCAGCTCCGGATCTCGTGCGCAGGGCAGACGGTGCCGCTGGCGCGCGTCTGGATGCTACAGGGGCGCCTGGAGGCGGGCCTCGGCAACGACGGCCGCGCATTTCAGGCGTACGAGCGCGCCGCCCGTCTCGACCCTTCCTCTGATGGACTCCTCGCGGCCGCCCAGCTCGCCGAGCGGCTCGGGAGGTGGACGTTTGCCCATCAGACGTATGCGCGACTCTGTCTCGAACGATCTCACCCCACCGCATGCGAGGCTCGAGATCGGGTCAGCCGCCAGCTCCGTGAACACGTCCCTTCACTCGAGCAACTCACAGGCGCTCCTTGACTCCACGGCCCCTCTGTTGAAGCCTCCGCGGCCACCTAAGTATTCGAAATGGCAGCTCAACCTCCCGTCACATCGGAGTCCCCCGCCCCCGATACGGGGGATGCCGGGGGACTCGACCTTCGCGCCTATGCTCAGGTTCTTTGGTCCTACAAGTGGCTGATCCTGGGCATGACGCTGCTCATCGGGAGCGGTGTCATCGTGTGGACACTGAAGCAGCCCAAGCTGTACCAGGCGACGTGCACCATCGAGTACGATCCGAACCCGACGACCCCCCTCGGTAGGGAGGTGGAGGACGTCGCCAACCCCATCGGATCGTTCTGGGCGAGCCGCGAGTTCTTCGCCACCCAGAACGCGATCATCTCCAGCCGCGCCGTGGCGGAGGCTGTCGTCCGCGAACACGACCTGCACCACGATCCCGACTTCTTCTACCTGGATCCTGATGAAGTCGACGCTGGCGGGGGGCTGCTGGTCCGCTTTGGGATGCGCGAGGCTCCAGGACCTTGGAGAGGCCGCAGCGTCACCGACGCCGCCCGGGTGTTGCAGAGCCGTCTGAGCGTCGAACCCATCGACGAGACCCGGTTGGTAGCCATTCGCGTGACGGATAGGGATCCAGAGCGCGCGGCGGTGCTCGCCAACGAAGTCGCGACGGCCTACATCGAGAAGACGCACGAAGAGCGGGCCGAGTCGACCGTGCACGCCCTCCGCTGGCTCGGAGAGCAACTCGACAACCTGCGTTCTCAGCTCGACGAGAGCGAGTACTCGCTCCACCGATTCAAGCAAGAGCACAATGTCCTGTCGGTCTCCATGGAAGATCGGCAGAACCTCGTCGCGAGCGACATCCAGCACTTCAACGAAGCGCTCACCAAGGCTCGTACGCGACGTATCGAGCTCCAGGCCCGCCTGGCGCGTATTCGGAGGCTCACGGAGGATGGCGCGGAGGAAGAGGCTGCGGCCGCGTTCCCCGACAACGCCACCATCAATTCGCTGCGCGAGAACCTGCGCCAGAAGCTCTCCCAGCGCGACGGGCTCGCGACCCGCTACGGGCCGAATCACCAGCAAATGCGGCAAGTCACGACCGAAATCGAGGGGCTTCGACTGCAGCTCCGCTCCGAGATGGACGGCGTGCTGCGGGCCGCCGATGCGGACGTGCACGAAGTCCACCGCATCGAGACAGGTCTGCGCAGCGCCCTCGACGAAGCCCACGCCGCCGGCTTGGATCTCAACCTTCGGGAGATCGAGTACCAGCGCCTGAACCGAGCCCGGGAGAACAACGCCAAGCTCTACAGCCTCGTGCTCGAGCGGACTACCGAGACCGACCTCACGCGTATGTTTCGCTCCACCCATGTTCGACGGCTGGACGAGGCGCTCCTCCCGACCGCTCCGATCAGTCCGCGCTTCAGCGTCAACGCGGCTGCGGGCGTCGGCGCCGGCCTCGCGCTCGGACTTGCGCTCGCCTTCCTGCTCGGACGCCTCGACCGCCGGCTGAAGACGGTGGCTGACGTCGAGGCGTTGGGGATGACGATTCTGGGCATCCTTCCTCGGATTGAGGAGGGGTTCGAGGCACAGCCCGCCTACGCCTCCAAGGCCCAGCGCCGGCGGCGAGCGCGAAGCAGCGCGGATGATGGTCCCTCACGCGACCTGTTCGTTCACACGCACCCCATGAGCGCTGCTGCCGAGTGTTGCCGGACGATCCGAACCAACCTCACGTTCATGAGCGCGGATGACCCAATCCGCTCTCTCGTCATCACGAGCGCGAGCCCGCGCGAAGGGAAGACAACGGTCACCACCAACGTGGCCATCTCCCTCGCGCAGAGCGGCAAGCGGGTGCTGGTCATCGACACCGATCTCCGCCGGCCACGCATTCATCGTGCGTTTGGCGTGTCGGGGAGCCGGGGCGTTACCTCGGTCATCGTGGGGGAGGAGAGCTTGCTCTCCGTGGCAGCCACGACCGACATTCCGAACTTGTATGTCCTTCCGTGTGGGCCGGTGCCGCCCAATCCTTCGGAGCTCCTCCACAGCCACAAGTTCAATGCCCTCATCCGTGACGCCCTCGAGCACTACGACCGCGTGATCTTCGACAGCCCTCCCCTTGGCGCCGTTACGGACGCGGCCGTGCTCGCACCGCAAGTGGACGCGGCCCTGGTCGTGGTAAAGGCTCATCGCACGACGCGCGAAGCGCTGTCCTCCGCCCTGCGCCAGCTCCGTGATGTGGGCGCCAAGGTGGTCGGGGGGGTCCTGAACGACATCGATCCTCGCCGTAAAGGCTACGGCAGCGGTGACTACTACTACTACTACCGTCGCGAGGGCTACTACGAGACGGCCAGGGCCGACGACGACGACGACGACGAGAACGAAGGCGATCGCCCGACCGCACCCGCGGAGTAGTCTGTGAGAGCCGGCGCGGCGGGACGCTCGGCAGGCTGGGCGCGGCGGGCGGAGGCGGCGGCAGCGAGGGCGCCTCGTTCATCCAGAAGAACTTGATGGCCGCCACCATGGCCATGAAGTCGCCCTCGTCGCGCGGCCGAGGGAAGACGTAATCGGCCGCGTCGTCGGGCGCCCGACCGCACCCGCGGAGTAGTCCATCCAGGTCGGCAAGGACCACGCATCCCCGGCGAAGCCGGATTCGGTCCCGACCGAGGCCGAAGCCACGTCTCATGACCCGGCCAGCCTGATGATGAATGACCTCCGTGCCCGACGGGAACGGAGGTCGCACGATACATTGCAGCGCCGGGGGCTGGGCACGCCCCCTCCTACCACTGTCACTGTCGGTCGAGCTTGGCTCGCGGCCGCGTCAGAAGGGACGCTCGGGCACGAACAGGATGTCACCCGCCCGGACCCGAAAGTCCTCACGAGCGCCCATCGTAATCTGGTCCAAAGGGACTGCGTAGCGCCGCATGCGCCCGTCTACGCGCCGTGTGACGATTGCCCCATCCCTACTGGCGAGGTCGGTGGTCCCACCTGCGAGCTGGACGGCTTGAAGGACCGTCAGGCCAGGGCTGATCGTGTAGTTGCCGGGCGTTCGGACTGCGCCGGAGACGCTCACGCGCTTGCTGTTGTACTCGGTGACCAGGACCGAGACCTGCGGACGAACCAGGACGTCGCTCTCCTGGAGGTGACGTTCGAGCAGGTCGGCCACCTGCGTGGGCTCGAGCTCGGCGACTTCGACGCGGCCGATGTACGGGAAGTCGATGGTCCCATCCTGCGCCACCCGGTAGTTCGTCGAGAGGTCCGCCTCGCCGTAGACGCGCACGTCGAACACGTCGCCAGCCCCTAGGGTCGTGTCATCGTGGTCGGTGGACGGAGGCGGGGTTGAGAGCCCGGTCGGCCCGCACCCGACCGCGAGCAAGGCGGCCGCCAGCACGGCCAGCGAAATGGACGAACGATACATCGACTGCGTTGGTGACTGCGCGAGCCCCACGCGTTCATCCGCTCAGTAGAACACTCGGGCGCCGAACCACGCCTGGAACTTGTTGAACCCGGCGGGGTCGATGATGGCCATGTCAGGAGGAGGAGTAGCCACCCGGTACTGATAGTCGGTGAACGCTCCGGTGTACTGCAGCGTCGCGTTCAGCCCCAACCAGTCCGTGAACCGGTACTCGCCGAAGAGCGAGACGTCGAGCCGATAGTCCCCGCGAGTCAGCGTCGTGCCCAACGCCATCCCATCCGGCTGGACGATTCGCCCGAACTCGTAGTGACCAAAGCCAGCCTCCGTCCCGAGCATGAAGCGACCGTCGATGAGCCATTGGAAGGTGGCGTAGCCGCGATCGCGTCGATACCAGTTGCCGATGAAGGACGGCTGGAAGTCGCGCTCGTAGCCGAACGTGAGCCGAGTGGGCTCGGAGATCTGCCAGCGAGCTTCGACCTGAGCCACGACCGACTCGTACTCTTGGTCGTACGAGGCCAGCCCAGACTCGAAGAAACCCGCCGCATAGCCGACCATGGCGAGGAAGGAGAAGTTGGAGGTCAGAGCGCCGTTGAGTCCGATCCGGGACCGGAGGGTGTAGGCGTCGTTCGTGAGGACTGGCGCCATGGAGGCGTCGCCGAAGTAGTCCAGAGCGACGAAACTCGTGTCGTGCACGATGGCCGTCTGAGGGAGGAATCGGAAGGTCTCCGTGAGGGACACGGTGTGCGTGAACCGGTTTCCCCACTGAAAGAACGCGTCCTCGAAGAACGTCAGCCCAAATCGGTAGCCCGGGGTGATCTTGAGGACCTCGCCAGGGGTCGCAAAGTTGAGTTGGAGCCCGACGTCGTTCTGCAGACGGGCGTAGCTAACTCTCGTCATCGAGTTCTCGGTGAACGGACGAATCGAGCGGCCGAACTCTTCGGTGAGGCTGACGGAGAAGGCGCGGCCGGGGAGGATGGCGAGCGCGAGGCTGGCGTCAACCTCCATGTTGCTGCGGTCGAGATCGTTGAAGAAGGTATAGAACGCGCCACTCACACCGCCTCGAAAGGTGACACTCGGGAGCGACGCGTTCTGGTTGTTCGCTTCGCCGCCCCCCGCTTCGCCCTCCTGGCGCCGCTGCGCACCGCGCGTCGAGAAGAGCAGATGCGCGGTAGCTCGCAGCACTCCGGTGTCGACGACCGGAAAGACCTCGTCGTCGTCCGAGTAGTAGAGGTTCGAGTCGTACCCGATCTCGACGCCCAGGCCAGGGTGGAGTTCGAAGTCCCCAACGCGAAAGCCCGGCCCCTCCGTGCGCGACCGGTCCGACATCCAGGCCTGCGCAGCCGCGCCGGACGGAAGGACCGCGAAGGCCGTCACGAGGGCCACGCTCAGGCAAGCAAGCCAACGAAAGTAACGCAAGGGGGTCTCCATGGGGCGTCGAAGCACGTGCCCGAGTCCAGTCATCCGAGGACGTCTCGTCCTACTCGCCCACGCTCGCGGGAGGCGGAATGAACGGGACGCTCGGTGGGCCGGGATCCTGGATGACCAGGTCCTCCTCCGGTGTGCCCGGGTCGATGTCGGTCACGACGCGCGTGGTGCCGGTCTCGAAGATGTCCTGGCCGATGCAGGAGTTGGCCTCCTGCTCGAGGGTACGGAAGGCCTGGCCGATGACGGTGATGACGGTGAACTCGTGGTTGCGCCGCTCGCCGTCCCGGATGTTGATGGCCTCTTCGAGGGTCTCTTTGCGGCTCTGGAGCTGCCGCAGCCGCGCGTTGATCTGCGTGAGCTTGTCGTTCAGGCAGGTGACGCGGATGATGTCGCGCTCGCGGCGGGCCTCGTCGAGCATGGCCAGGACGCGACGGCTGATCTGGGTGCCGCGCTCCTCGAGGCGCTCGGCCTCGGCCAGCTGCTCCTGGGGAGAGAGCTGTGCGCGACGGCGAACGGGGAGCTCGCCCTCCACGTCACCGTCGACGTCGCCTTCTTCTACTTCGTTCTCCGCGTCCTGCGCGATGGCGATGCCGAAGCCAGTGGCTCCTAGCAAGGCCCCCACGAGGAGCGCGATGAGCGCTCGTCGTCCGTCAAGCATGGGATCCCCTCCCGAATAGGGTGCCGAGTATATCGGCGGGCGCTGCCAAGTCAACGCATCGGATTGGTGCGTTTGTCGAGTCGTTCTGCGTCATTCGAGTGGTCCCGCCGGTGTTCCGAAGATGCGTTGCACCGGGGCTCTCGCGTGTTCAGAACCGTGCTGGGTGCCCTAGCCCCTCGCGTTCGGGGACCAAGGGTCGAGATGGGTCCAGATGGGTCCAGATGGGCCGGACTGGGCCGGAAACGTGAAGAGGCGCGAGCCGGAGCCCGCGCCTCTCAGGGTGGATCGCCCTGCCCTCGCTATTGCTGTGGGGCGAAGACGAACGGGTAGGCGAAGGTGACGTTTCCGCCCTCCGGACCCGGGTTGAAGCGGAAGCGGCGGATCGTGTTCACGACGCAGCTGGCGACCGCGGGGCTGCCCGTGGTGTTCTCCTGCGCCGTGGCGCCGCTGACGGTGCCGGTGGGCTGGATGGTGAAGCGCACGAGGACGCGGCCCGCGAGCGTGGGGTTGTTGCGGAGCTCACGCTCGTAGCAGGTCTGGATGGCGCGGATGCGCGCCCGGATCTGCCGGGTGACGATGCTCGGGTCGAAGACGCCCGAGCCGCTCTCGTCCTCGAGGGCGCCCGCGTTGACGCGACCGCGGATGACGCGCTCGACGATCCGCTCGCCCTCCTGCTGCTGCTGGCCTGCGCCACCCTGGCGCGCCTGGAGGCCGCCGAGGCCCGCGGTGCGGCCCCCCACGCGTCCGCCGCCGCCGCGCTCGCGGAGGCTGCCCCCCTCGGCGCTGGTCGCGACGCCGACGCCTTCGGCCTGCGCGAGCACGTCTTCGGCGCTGCCCGTGACGGCGCCGCCCGCGAGCACGTCCTGGAACGCGCCGTCCGCGCCACCGAGGGCGCCGAGGAGCATCTGCTCGACCTGGGCCTGGGCCTCCTCGACCGCGAGGCGCGCGTCGGAGTCGGCGCGGCTCTCGCCGCTGCTGCTCGTGGGCTCGCTCTGGCTCGAGGGCTGCTCCTGCTGCTGGGTCGGGGCCTCGGCGACCTCTTCGACCGCCTCCTCGACCTCTTCGGCGACCTCGACCTCTTCGACCTCTTCTTCCTGGGGCGGCTCGGGCTCGTTGAAGATGAGCTCGGCGACGCGATCCGGGATGGTGGCGATGGTCGGCTCCACCGGCCAGTCGGCGTTCTCCAGATAGATGACGAACCCGAAGTGGGTCATGAAGGAGAACATCACGAAGGCCGTGAACAGCCAGTCGATGCCCGCGATGAAGCCGCCGACGACCGCGGCCGGGAGCTGCGGGCGGGGCTGCACGGGCGGCGGGACGACGAACTGGAAGAGCAGCGTGGTGTCGCCGATGACGACCTTGCCGCGCGAGGTGTCGTTCAGCTTGACCTGGTAGTAGCCCTGGGCCTTGCGCGCGCCGCCGCTCTTGCGCAGCTCCTCGATCTCCTGGACGCCGCCCGGGAGGCCGACGCGGCCGCGCATCTCGTCGGTGAAGTTGAGGATGTAGTCGCTGCCGACGAGCTGGAACAGCTCGAAGCGGGAGCTGAGGCCACCCGCGGTCACGACGAAGTGGTTCTTCTCGGAGGAGCCGACGGTGACGGTCTCCCGCCTCCGGATGATCCGCTCCTCGACGATCTTGCCGCCCTGGATCAGGCCGATGCGAAGGACTTTCGGGCCGCTCGGGCGCTGCTGGACGGCCTGCATGGCCATCGTCATCGCCCCGGGGCGGCCCCTACCCTGTCGCTGCGGCTGTTGGCTGGTGCTCATCCTGGTCTTTCCCCATCGTCACCCGCGCTGGCGGGGGGTCGGCAGACATCTGTCCCGGGGGTCCGACGCCATCCGTGCGGGAAGGTTCCCGACCGTGGCGTCATTTTCGCCGCCGAAGCCTAACACCGCCTAGGCGGAGGGGTCCAGACGGGATGCGTCGTCGGAGGCGTCGCGCGCCTCGTCTGCGAGGTCGTGCTCGGTGTGGTCGTCGATGTGGTCGTCCACCGGGTCATCGGTCGGTGGGACCGGATCCTTCACCCCCACCTTGGGACCGCCCGACGCGCGGTCGGCGGCCGGCTCCTGCCCGAGGGCCTCTTCGACCGAGGCGACGACGCGGCGGCTCTCGGCGAGGCGAGCCTTCGCGATCTTCTTCAGCACGGTCCAGGAGCCCAGCGCGAGGCTGGAGGTGCTGATGCCGATCGCGATCGAGATCACGGCGCGTCCGAGGCCGATGTTCTCGACCAGGCCGGCCTGGAGGCGCATGAGGCCGTGATCGCCGATGAAGATCCAGCCGATGCTGAGCGCGGCCCCGAGGAAGCCCAGGGCGGAGCCGATCGAGGCGCTGATCCGCAGCCCGCGCATGCCGCGCGCCGCCCTCCCCTCGACGTCCATCATGGCGTCCTCGAGGTCGATGACGCGATCGTCGTCGCGTCGCTCGGGGTCCAGGAGCGGCCAGACGCACTCGGCGACCCAGGCCGGGAGCGCGTCTCGGGTCAGCGCGGCGGCTCGCTCGTGCTCGCCGGCCCGCAGGAGCTGAACCAGGGCGCGGCGGAAGGCGCCCGCGTCCAGCGCGGAGCGGAAGGCCAGCGTGCGCACGCGCTCGACGACGAGGGCGAGCACCGCGGCGAGGAAGAGGCCCTGGAAGACGTGAAAGACGATCACGGGGAGCGGTCAGCGGAGCACGAACGAGATGAGGGCGCACCCACGCTCAGCATCCACGCTCAGCGGGCACGCCCGCTCGACCGACGCGTTTGCGGGAAGTTCCGCTCAGAACGGCTCGTCCTGCACGCTCCGGATCACCTCGCGCACGAAGCTGGTCCTCAGGTCGAGGACCTCGTAGCCGAGGTTGCTGCGGTTGAGGATGTAGAAGGCGTTCGGCTTCTGGACGCGGCCCTCGATCCGGATCTCGTCGAGCTGGATGACCTGCGGCGCGCGGCCACGCGAGCTCTGCGCCTCGGCGTCGCTGGGGGCGAGGAGCCAGGCGGAGACGGCGACGGCGCTCGCGAGCAGGATGGCGTGGGTGGTCTTCATGGTGTCTTCCGTTCGAACGTCGGCCAGCTCGGGTTCTTCACTCGCCGCCGCCTTCGCCGCCGCCCTCTTGCGCTTCCTGGGCCTGGCGCGCGGCGCGCGCGGCCTCCCGCTCGGCGCGGGCCCGATCCCGCTCGATGGCGCGCTGCTCGCGCTCGATGAGGCGGCCGAGCTCTTCGAGGTACGTGCTGGACGGGTCGTCGCGCGGCAGGCTCGGGCCCATCAGCTCGCGGTAGCGGTTCAGCTCGGAGACGGCGCGCTGGTAGGCCTGGAGGTTGTTCATCCCCGGGTACTGCTCGCCGGCCTCGCGGTACATCATCGCCAGGTTGAAGTGGACCTCGGCGTTGCGCGGCTCCATCTCCTGGACGCGATCGAACTCGGCCTGGGCCTGCTGCCACTGCTTGGTCGCGCGGAGCGCGTCACCGAGCGCGAGGCGGACCGCGGCCACGCCCGGCGCGAGCCGAGACGCGGTCTGGAACTGCTGCAGCGCCTCCTGGTAGTTGCCGGCCGCGAGCTGCTGGAGACCCAGCGCCATGCGCGCCTCGGTGTAGGAGGGCTCGAGCTCGATGGCGCGGCGGTAGCTCGCGAGCGCCGGCTGGAGCTGGCCCGCCTCCTGATGCATGCGGCCCCGGAGGTAGTGCAGCTCCGCGTCCGAGTCGCTGGTCTGAAGCGCCTGGTTGAGGATGGACTCGGCCAGCTCGGTGCGGCCGAGGCGGAGGTTGGCTTTGACGAGCACGGCCATCGCGGGCACGAAGCGCTCGTCGCGGCGCAGGGCCCGGCGCGCGGCCTCGATGGCCTCCTCGGGGCGGTTCGCCTGCACGAGCACGTCACCGTAGATGGCCTGCACGGCGAGGTTGCGGATCCACTGCTCCGCGAGCGGCCGCACGAAGCTCAGCGCCTCGTTCGCGTTGCCGCGCCGGAGGTGGATGCGCGCGATGCCCTCGATGGCGCGCTCGTAGTCGGCCTGGATCCGGAGCGCCTGCTGGTAGAGCTGCAGCGCGCGCGCGTCCTGGCCCGCGCGGTCCGCGAGCACGCCGAGGTTGTAGGCGGCCTTGTAGGCGTTGCCGTCGGCGCGGAGCGCCTCCTGGAAGGCCTGCTGGGCCTGGGCGCTGTCGCCCGAAGCCGCCGCCTGGAGGCCGCGACGGTAGGCGGCCTGCGCGGAGCCGTTCATCGGTCGGCGGGGCGGGAGCGGTCGGCCGGTGTCGGCCTCCGGGCGGCCCCACGGCGACTCCTGGTCTCCCTCGGGAGAGGTGCCGCCACCAGTCCCCGCGCCGGTCCCGCCGCCGTTGCCGGGCTGGTTCTCGAGGTCGCTGTCGGGCAGCTCGTCCGGATCCACGCTCCCGGGCGGGGCCTCGAGCTCGGCGCGGTCGCCGCCCGTGCCCCCGCCGCCGGTGTCCTCGCCGCCGGTGGTGGAGTCACCGGGCGTGGCGTCGTCGTCGGACGTGCCCTCGTCGCACCCGGCGCCGTAGAGGCCGAGCCCGAACATCAGGCCGCTGAACAGCAGGCCGCGAAAGAACCGGCCGCGGAGCGCTCGCATCACTCGTCCTCCCGGGCCAGCGGCGGCGCGGTGACGCCGCTGTCGATGTCGATGTGCTGGCCGCGGCGCGCCCGGCGGAACTCGTTGGGCTGGTAGGCCGCGAGGCTCGCGTCCTGGCCGCGCTGCTGCTCGATGCACTCCGCGATGCGCTCCTCACCGTACGCCTGGAGGCGGTCGATGGCTTCGCGCGAGTACTCGTTGTCGATGTTGCCCCGGACCGCGGCCCGGGCCGCGAGCGAGTAGCGGACGACCGCGTAGCACTCGATGGGGCGGACCTGGCCGTCGAGCACCTGGCGGACCCGGTCCTCGAAGGTGAAGCGGACCTCGTCCTGCACCTCGGGCGAGGCGCTGCGGATCTGCCGCTGGAGGTCGCTCGGCATGGTGATGGTCGCGTTGAGCACGGCCCGCGCGAGGATCTCGTAGGCGCGACCCTGGCGCGTCAGCGCCGCGATGGTCCAGGTCGGCCGGCGGTAGGCGAGGATGGGCTCGTAGCCCTCCGCCGTGCTCTGGGTCCGCGTCGAGCCCTGCTGGATCTGGCTGTTGAGCTCGTTGACGAACGCCTCGGTCGTGCTCTGCCGGCCCGGGTTCACCTCGAGGCTCTCGAGCTGCCCGATCGACGGGTCGACCAGGGTGAAGCGGCTCTCGGCCGCGTACTCGGCCGCGATGCTGCCGGGCTCGCCGTTCATGCGCTGGAAGGCGTTGACGACGTCCTGGAGCGCGTCGCGCTGCGTGCTCTCTCGCGCGCGCTGCTCTCGCCGCGCCGCCGCGATGCGGTGGTAGGCCTGCACGACGAGCTCCGTCGCCGCCCGGTCGTTGCGGTAGCGGTCGATGAACGACTGCATCTCGCGCGCGGCGTTGCTCCACTGCTCGCTCTTGAACGCCATCTCCGCCACGCGGTAGCGCGCGTTGCGCTGGTCGGCGGGGTCGGTCAGCCGCTCGGCCGCGCGCTGGTAGTACTCCGCCGCGCGGCGGTAGTTCTGCTGGAACTCGAGGATGCGGGCCGCGTTGATGAGCGCGTCGGTGATGCGCTCCGGCATGTCCGTGTCGGTGCTCTGCTGGAAGCGCCGCGAGTCCGCGATCTGCAGGTAGTTCTCGACCGCGCGGTCGTAGTCGAAGAAGCGGTTCGCGGTGTAGGCGAGGCGGAAGTAGGCCGTCGCGAGGATGCCCTCGAGCTCGGTCTCTCGCTCCCCCTCCGCGTCGTCGAGCATCGGCGTCACCTGGTCGATCACGCGCTGGTAGATCTGACCGGCCGAGTCGAAGCGCTGGGTCCGCTCGAGGGCGAGCGCGGCCTGCAGGAGCGCGACCGGCGCCTGCGGGTGGTTCGGCTCGTCGTTGACGGCGTTGACCAGCATCGTCGCGCTCTGCTCGTACAGGCGGCGCTGCTCGTCACCCTGCGCGCCCTCGGCCTGCGTGAAGATCTCGAGCGCGCGCTGGTAGCGCACGTTGGTCAGCACGGTGCCCGCGGTGCAGAGCGGCGAGTCGGCGTTGGCCTCGTCGTCGCACCAGTTGTCGAGCTGCTCTGCGTTCTCGAAGGTCGGGCCGTCGGGCGTGAAGGTGCAGCCCCGGCGCTGGACGTCGCGGCTCAGGCGCTCCGCCTCCGGGGTGTCGCCCATCGCGACGGCCATGTTGTAGAGGCTGTCCCACGCGACCTGACCGGTCGGGTTGGCGTTCGGGCCGCTGCAGCGCTCCTCGTAGATGCGCAAGAAACGCTGCCGGGCCTGGGGCCAGTAGCCGTAGTAGTAGAGGAGGAGCGCGTTGTTGTAGTCGTACGCCGCGCGCACGCCCTCGCTGTCCTGGGCCTCGGGCACCCGCGCCAGGTAGACCTCGCGGGCCTGGGCCAGGCGCTGGACCATCAGCGGCATCTCCATCGGCGTGACGCGCGGCGGCGTGCCGGTGGGCTCGGGGATGTCCTCTTCACCCATGCGGATGTCGAGGCTGCCCTGCTCCTCCGCCTGCTCGACGAGGCGCTTGAGCGACTCGACCACGCGGCGCGCGGACTCGCTCAGGAAGCGGTCGTCGAGGTTGCTGTCGCGCACGGCGGCGTAGACGCGCGCCGCCTCCTCGTACTGCTCCGACCAGAAGAGCGCGTCGGCCAGGTTGTACTGGAGCTCGTACGCGTTGGGGCTGTTCGGGTAGTTGTTGAGGTAGGCCTGGTAGGCCTGCGCCGCGAGCCCGTACTCCTGCAAGGCCTCCTGCAGGCGCTGCTCGGAGCGCTCGCGGACCGCCTCCTGGCGGAGGATCTGGGCCTGGCGGTGGTGGCGCGTCGCGTCGTTGATCAGCGCGCCCTCGGCGAGCTGCTCCGCGCGGCGCTGCTCCACCGGGTTGTCCATGTTCTGGTTCCACCAGTCGGAGCCCTCGCGGTAGTCGCCGAGGCGAGCCTGCGCCTCGAGGGCGCGCTCCATCTCCTGGTGTCGCTGCCACGCCCGCGCGATCTGCGCGGTGATCTCCGGCGCGCGCGAGGAGTTCGGCCAGCGCGACAGGGCCAGCTCCCACACCTCGACCGCCTCCGGGTACTTGGCCTCCTCGAAGTAGACCTGGCCGAGCTCGAAGTAGATCTCGCTCGTCCAGCCCCGGTCCTGCGGCAAGACGTTCGGGTTCTGGATCCGCTGGATGCCGCGGGGCATCCCCTCCTCGTCGTCCGGGATCTGGTTCTCGTTCCAGTCGTCGTACGCGAAGGTGATGCCGAGGTACTGCACCGCCTCGCGGCGCAGCTCGGTGCCGGCGCGGCCGGTCTGGCGCAGCTGCTCGTCGGACCACTCGATCAAGCGCGAGAAGTGCTCGATGGCCTCGGGGTAGCGGCTCGCCCGGTAGTACGCCCAAGCCACCTTGTAGAGCGCGAGGTTGTAGTTGCGGTCGGTCGGGTCGGCGAGGACCTTGCCGTAGGCGCTGATGGCCCGGTCGAGCGCGTGGGGCTCGAAGTCGAAGTCGAAGTGGTACTCGCCGATGCGGAGCCACACCTCCATCACGAAGCGCGCGTCGGGCGTGACCGGCGTGCAGCCCGCGTAGGGGTCGTCGAACGGCATCGTCTCGTTGCCGAGGGTGCCGCCGAGGCCGAGCGCGGGGTGCTCCTCTTCGCTGAAGCCCTCTTCGCCTCCGGGCGGGGGCTCCGGGGCCGGGGGCTCGCCCGTGTAGTCGAAGCGGTTGGCGCAGACGAGGTTGAGCCACGCGAGGCGGGCCTCCTCGTTGCGCGCCATCTCGTTGAGGCAGTAGCCGATGAGGTAGTAGACGCCGTCGATGCGCCGGTAGTCGGGGAAGCGCTGGATCAGGGCCCGGTAGAGCTCCACCGTCTCGCTGAAGTCCGGCACGCCCATGGCCTCGCCCGCGGCGGCGGCCTCCTGGTAGGCGATGGCGGCGCGCTCGTAGTAGAGCTCGCCCAGCCGGAACATCGCGTCGGGGGTGTAGTTCGGGTCGTCCGGGTAGCGGCGGATGAACGCCTCGAAGAGCCGGATGGCGCGCTCCATCGCCTCGTTCTGGAGGCGCTCCTCCTCGCGGATCTGACGCGCGTAGCCGGCCTGCCGCTCGCGGCGGCGGCGGTGGTACTCGCGGACGAGGATGGAGTTGACCGAGCCCCGGTAGGCGCTGCCCGACTGCATGAAGCGGCGGACCTCCGCCTCCATCTCACGCAGGGCCTGGATCTGCTCCGGGCTCGGCGGCGGCCGGTCGTCGTCGATGCGGCGGTCGGTCGTGTCGAGGAAGGCCGGGTTCGGGACGTCCGTCGTGTTCGCCCACGGGGGCGGCGGCATGTCCGAGAGGCTCTGGCCGGGCCCGGGCATCGGGAGCGGCTCGCGGCTCACGGGGCCCGCGGGCTGGCCCTGCGGGCCGTCGCCTTCCTGCGCGCGCGCCGTCGACAGCCCGGACGTGAGCGGGCCCGCCCCGAGGAGCGTGGTCAGCCAGGCCGCCGTGAACGCGAGGCGCCGTAGCGTCGATTCGAAGCGCACTACTCCAGCTCCTCGGTGTCCGAGCCGTCGTCCGTGGTCTCGTCCATGATCTCGCGGAATTCGTCGTCCAGCGCGCGCATCTCTCTCGCCCGCTCGCGGGTCAGGATCTCGACGCGCGTGCGGTGCTCCTCGCGCCGGGCCCACGAGACGTCGATGCGCCCGACGTCCGCGCGCAGGACCAGGTCGTAGAAGCGGTGCTGGACCTGTCGGAAGTTGTGATAGGTGACCGCGCCGACGACCTCCTCGGTCTCGGTCTCGAGGTCTCCGAGCGCCGCGCGGTAGCCCACGATGCGCTCCGACTCGGTGCGAAGCTGGCCCTGGATCTCGGTCACGCGCTCCTGAACGATGCCCTGGATCTGCTGCTCGCGCTGGTCGAGCTGGCTCTCGACGCGGGTCAGGCGGGTGAAGAGGCCCGCGAGCTGCGAGTCGCTGAGCCGCTCCTGGACCTGCTGGGTCAGGCGCGCGTGCTCCCGGCGCAGGCGGTCGTGGCGCTCGTAGCGCGCGTCGCCCGGACCGACCTGGAGGCGCGAGGCCTCGAGCGCGATGCGGAGCTGCCGGATCATCTCGCGGTACTCCGCGACGGCCGCGCGGTGGCCGGAGAGCTCGTTCCGGATGGCCGCGACGCCCTCGGCGTCACGCTGCTCCTCGGTGTCCTGCATGTAGCGCTCCATCGCCACGATGCGCGCCTCCATGCCCTGGAGCTCGACCTCGAGCCGACCCAGGTCCCGCCCGAGCCGGCGATAGCGGCCGAGCACCTCGTCGTCGAAGTCGGCCAGCTCGCCCTCGTCGGTGGGCATGCCGCTGAAGAAGCGCTCGAGCCGCCGGATCTCGGACAGGGTGCTGGCGAGCTGCTGCGCCTCCCCGGGGTGGCGCTGCTCGTAGACGCGCAGGAGGTCGCGGCGCGTGCGCGCGATCCGGTTCCGCAGCGCGGTCGAGCGCTCCATCTGGAGCCGCAGGTCGGCGAAGATCGCGACGCGGTTCGGCTGGGCCAGCGCGGCCTCGAGCCGCTCGACCAGCTCGCTGGTCTCGCGGACCAGGCGGCGCGCCTGCGAGAGGTCGGAGAGCACGCTGAGCGCGCGATCCATGTCGCCCTCGAGCTCCGCCCAGCGCTGCGCCAGCGGCGGCAGGAACGCGTTGGCGTCGAAGCTCTCCATGTTCTCGCGCACGAGCCCGCGGAAGTACGCCTGGGGGTCGGCGTGCGCGTTCATCATCTCGTCGAGCTCCTGGCGCACCGGGCCGAACTCGCGCGCCACCTCCCGGAAGATCCGGTTGGCGTCGTCGAAGCGGCCGTTGCGCAGGAGCAGGTTGCCGCGGAGCAGCTTGCCGTCCGGGATGAAGCGGCTCTCGGGCGCGGCGACGCTGAGCACCTCGAGCGCGCGCTCGGCGCGGGTGCTGTCACCCATGCGGATGTAGACCCAGGCGATCTCGTAGAGCGCGACGTCGAAGTTGGTCGAGGTGCGCGAGACGGCCTGGTAGGCCTCGACCGCCTGGTCGAGCTGGTCGGTCTCGTAGTAGAGGCGCCCGAGCGCGAGCTGCGTCAGCTCGATGACCTCGCGCTGCTCGTCGGTCTCGGCCGGGGCTCGGAGCACCCGACGGAAGGCCTCGATCGCCTGCGGGTACTGCTCTCGCAGCGTGTAGATGACGCCGATGAAGTAGCGCGCCTGCGGGTAGTAGGGGCTGCCCGCCTGGACGCCCTCGAAGGCCTGACGCGCCTGGTCGAGCATCGACTGATCGATGCGGACGGTCGTGGCCGAGCCGCCCTCGGTTCCGTCGCCGATGGCGCGGAGCACGTCCTCGGTCGGGACGGCGCGGTTGTAGAGGTACTTGGCGCGGTAGTAGTTGGTCGTCGCCTCGATCTCGCTCGGCGGGATCCGGCTGAGCTGGGCGAAGTAGCCCTCCACCCCGTCGAAGTCGCGGGTGTGGATGGCGATCTCGATGAGCCGACCGAGCGCGCGCTGCACGTGGTCTCGGTACGCCCGCTCGCCCGTGTGCTGGATCAGCTCACGGAAGCGGGTGCGCGCGCCGAGGTAGTCCCCGGCGCGGAAGAGGCTGTCGCCCAGCAGGAACAGCGCGTCCGGGTAGGCGCGATGCGTGCCGTAGTTCTCCACGATGTCCGTGAAGATGATCGAGGCGCGGATGTAGTCCTGCAGGCGGTAGAAGAGCTCGCCGTCCGCGAGGCGCTCCTCCACGAAGGTCTCGCTCCTGAGGCGGGAGCGCCGGAGCGGCTGGCCGGTGAGCTGTCGCGCGTCGCCCTCGAGGTCGACGACCTCGCGCGTGACCTGTTCGACGTTCTGCGCCGACGCCATCGACGCCGCGCTGGCCCCGATCAGGAGAGACGCCGCAGCCGCGAGCCGCGCCAGAGCGCGATCGCGGCGAGCGGGCGGGTCGGACCGCCGCTGCATCACTCCGCCCCCGATTCTCCGCTGTCCCGACTTTCCTCTCCACCGCGGCGCGAGGCCTGGACCCGCTCCTGGTAGCGAATGGCCGGGCGCTCCTCGAGCGGCGCGGTGGGTCCGCCCTTCTCGTAGCCGACCACCCGGATGGTGATCGCCTTCCCCTCGGGCGCCGTGAAGGAGTAGTTCGAGCGGACGCGGAAGCGGTAGCCCTTGAGGTACGAGAAGATGCCGTAGCCGTGGCCTCGGTACTCGAGGTTCACGGTCAGGGTGTGCTCGCCCGGCACGATGCTGCCGTCATAGATGTCGAGCTCGCGGCGCTCGCCGAGCGAGCCCTCCTCGTCGGCCTTGCTGAAGATCCGGGCGCCGTCGAGCGCGTAGACCGCCTTCACGAGCCGGTAGCTCGAGCTCATCCGGTTCTCGTGCACGATGACCGCCTGGGCCCCCGCCACGACGCCCTGCAGCACGGTCTCCGCCAGGAGCGAGAGGCGGGCCTTGGAGCGGAAGATCTGCTCCTTCAGCTCGTTGATCCGCTGCTCGAGATCGCGAAGACGCACGGCGTAGGTGCCGGCGTCCATGCCCTCGTCTCGCTCGGCGCTGGTCCGCGTGTCGGCAGACTCCGCGCCTGCCTCGGCGCCTGCCTCGGCGCCCGCTTCAGTGCCCGCTTCGGCGCCGGTTTCCGCCTCGGCGCCAGCTTCGGCGCCAGCCTCCGCGTCGGAGGTCTCGGGAGCCGCTTCTTCCTCCTGCGCGATCGCACCGCCCCCCATGAAGAGGACCGAGCTGGCGACGAAGGTAGCAACCGCGACGGTCGCCGAGAGCGCAATCACCCTGCGCATCGCATCTCCCCCTGCTGTTTCAGCAGCATATCTGACAAGCGCGTTTCGGAGCCGAGCGCGGCTTCCGCCAAGGGCTCCCGCCGGAGCATACGGGAACTCGGATTCCTTCGGAATCTCAGGGGCGTATAGCAACCGCCATTTTTTCGGTCAACGTGCATCTGTCCGGCCGCACGCCGCGGAGCCCCCTCGCTGCAGGGAACTCCGAACGCGGCCCAGTCCCGGTTAGAATCCGCCACCGGTCGATGCCCTGTAGTCTCCATCCGCCCGTTCACGAGTGCCGTAGATCCTTCCGCGCCCTCGTCCGTCTCGACGTGGGAACGCACCGGACCGGCTCACCCGAGGAGCTCGGACGGTGATGGAGACCCCCGACGACCTCTCCGACGAGGAGCTGCTGAGACGATTCAACGAGGGCGACGCGGACGCGTTCGAGCGGCTCGTTCGGCGCTACGAGCGCCCGCTCTACAACTTCATCCTTCGCTCCGTCCGGCGCCGCGAGCGCGCCGACGAGCTGCTGCAGGACGTCTTCTTGAAGGTCGTGCAGCGCTCACGGGACTTCAAGGGCAACTCCAAGCTCTCCACCTGGCTCTACACGATCGCGAGAAACCTGTGCATCGACCACAGCCGAAAGATGGTGTTCCGGCGACACAAGTCGCTCGATGCCCCCTCGCGCTCCGGCGAGGAGGAGGGGCCCACCCTCCTGGAGCGGCAGGCGTCGGACGCGCCGGAGGCGGACCGGGCGGCCATCGCGAAGGACCTCCAGGCGCGCATCTCGGTCGCGGTCGAGGAGCTGCCCGAGGAGCAGCGCGAGGTCTTCCTGCTGCGGCAGGTGGAGGGCATGGCGTTCAAGGAGATCGCGGCCGTGGTCGGGGTGCCGGAGAACACCGTGAAGAGCCGGATGCGCTACGCGCTCGAGCGCCTGCAGCGGGCACTGGACGAGTATCGGGACTACGTTCGAGAGCTGAAGTGATGGGCTGAACCGTGGATTGCGAGACCTGCACCGACCGGATGATCGAGCTGCTCTACGGGGAGCTCGGTGAGGCCGAGGCGAGCGCCACCCGCTCGCACCTCGAGGGGTGTGAGGCGTGCGGGGACGCCTGGGATCGGCTCTCGGTCGGTCACGCGTTCGCGACGAAGATGCCCCTCGAGGAGCCGCCGACCGACTTCCGCGCCGTGGTGATGCGCGCCGCGCGCGAGAAGGCGGCCGAGCGGGCCCCCGCCGAGCCGGCGGCGGACCCCGCGGGGGTCGGCGCCGCGGCGACGTCCCCGCGTGAGGACAGCGAGGAGCCGGGGCTCTGGTCGTCCATCGTGCACTGGATCGGGGGGATCGCGATGCGTCCCCAGATGGCGATGGCGATGACGCTGGTGCTGATGGTCGGCATCGGGCTCTGGTACCTGCCGGAGCTCCGGCGGCACGACCCCGCGGACACCCACGCGATCGTGGACCCCGCGCCCGGCGACGAGGTGGGCCCGAGCGCCTCGCTCGTGCCGGCCGAGCGGCTGGACCTCGAGGCGGACCCCCACACCGGTCGGATCGTGCCGCGCGAGGACCTCGCGCAGGCGGCCCCGCAGCGCCGGCAGCCGGCCACGCCCGAGGCGGAGGTCACCGACGAACAGGAGATCCACGACGGCGAGCCAGATCAGACGCTGGCGGCCGCCGACTCGGTCCCCTCCGAGCGCCCCTCCGAGCGCGCGGCGGCAGCGGAAGGAGCGCCCGAGGACGAGCGCCGCTCCGGCGAGGTCATCGAGGAGCCCATGATGGAGCTCGCCCAGGCCCCCGAGGCGGCCGGCGTGGAGGGGACGGTCGGCGCGGGGCAGGTGTTCGGCGTGCAGCCGACCCAGCGCGGGGCCACCCGCCCGAGCCAGGCGCCGAGCCGTTCCAGCCAGGCGTACGCAGCCCAGGCCGAGACCGCGCCCATGCCGAGCGCGCCGCCCTCCCCCGCCCAGCCCCAGCAGGCGCAGGCGCAGGGCGCGGACGCGAGCCACCGCTACCGCCAGGGCATGGATCACTACCGCGGCCGGCGGTACCGCGAGGCGGCGGAGGAGTTCGACGCGGTCGTGCGCCGCCCGGGCGCGGATCGCTCGCTGGTGCCGTCCGCGCTGCATCACCTGGCGCGGAGCCAGCGCGCGGCCGGCGACTGCCGGGGCGCGGTCCGCAGCTACGACAACCTCCTGAGCCGCCACGGCAGCTACGGCGGTGCGCCCGACGCCATGATCGAGGCGGCCGACTGCTACCGCCGCCTCGGCCAGCTGTCCCAGGCGCGACGGCTGCTCGAGCGCGCGGCGCAGAACCGCGCCGTGGCGTCACGCGCGCAGCGAGAGCTCGCCGAGCTGTCCGCCGCGGAGCGCGCCCACCAGCGCGCAGGCCAGGCGCAGCCCGCCGAGGCGGAAGCCGAGGCCGCCGCCGAAGCGCCCTGAGCGGGTTCGCGGGGTCACTCGCGATCGAGCAGGCGCCGGATGACGTTGCCCAGCCCGCTGCGGTGGCGGAGCTCGAGGTCGCACGTCTCGAGCGCCACGCGCAGGCCCTCGGCGAAGCGGTCCACCCGCTCGAGCTCGCCGAGCGTCAGGCCCGCCTCCCGGGCCGGGCTCGCCCAGCGCGCGTCGTCCAGCCCGGTGAACAGGCACCGCGTGCCGAGCATGCGTGCGCTGACGTGAGCGGCGAACAGCGGTCGCGCCAGCTCCGGAGACGGGGGGAGCGCGGTGGCGTCCACCAGGCAGGCCTTGGCGTCCCGGTTGAGCAGGCGCCGCCCCAGCTCCTCCACCACGCGCTCCAGCTCCTCGGCCGACTGCGCCCCGCCCGCGATCATCACCACGCAGCCGGGCGCCGCCTCGACGATCGGGATCGCCCCCGCGAGCGCGCGCGCGCCCTCTTCCCGGAGCCGGTCCTCGCGGGCCATCACGAAGCCCTCGAGGGTGAGCTCGGCGATGGGGCCCGCGATCGGGTCCAGCGACGCGTCGCTCTCGGCGGACGCCGCGGCGACGATCGCGGGCGCGAGGGCGAGCGCGGCGCTCGGCGTCACCCCGAGCTCCCCCGCGCGGCGCCCCAGCAGGCTGACGAGCGCGAGGGCCTCGCGCAGCTCGGGGCGATGGGAGCGTGGATCGGGCGCGGCGGCGAGGCCGGCCAGGAGCGACTCGAAGACCGCGCGCGCCTCGATGGCCAGCTCCGTCGCGGCCTCGCGATCGCGCGCGAGCCGCGTCGCGTCCGCGAACGCCTCGCCGAAGTGATCGGCCGCGCGCGAGGCGGCCTCACGGAGCTCGGAAGCGCGGAGCATGCGGCGCCAGGATAGCCCGCGCCGCGCGCCCCGCCCCACTTCCCGGCCGGCGCGTCGCTTCCCCGCCTCCCCGCCGGCTGCTACATCCGGCGGCGTGACGGTCGTCGTACAGAAGTTCGGGGGCAGCTCGGTCGCCGACGTGCCCAAGCTCCAGCGCGTCGCCCAGCGCGTGGCCGCGACGCGCGCGGCGGGCGAGGACGTGGTGGTGGTCGTCAGCGCCATGGGCAAGACCACCGACGAGCTGCTCGGGCTGGCCCACCAGATCGACGCCGACCCGCCGCGCCGCGAGCTGGACATGCTCCTGACGACGGGCGAGCGCGTCTCGATGGCCCTGCTGTCGATGGCCATCCAGAAGCTGGGTCAGGACGCGATCTCCTTCACGGGCAGCCAGAGCGGCATCATCACCAACGATCGCCACTTCGACGCCCGCATCATCGAGGTGCGCCCCTTCCGCATCGAGGACGAGCTGGCGCGCGGCAAGGTCGTGATCGTCGCGGGCTACCAGGGCATGAGCTACCGCCGGGAGATCACCACCCTCGGCCGCGGGGGGAGCGACACGACCGCGGTCGCGCTCGCGGCGGCGCTGGGCGCCGAGCGCGCGGAGATCTACAGCGACGTCGACGGCGTCTACAGCGCCGATCCGCGCGTGGTGCCGGACGCGCAGCACCTGCCCGAGCTGAGCTACGAGCAGATGCAGGAGATGAGCGAGGCGGGCGCCAAGGTGCTCAACTCGACGGCGGTGGAGTTCGCGCGGAGGGCCCGCATCGCGATCCACGCCCGCTCGACGTTCGCCGAGGGGCGCGAGTCGATCGTGCGCGACGGCGCGGCCGGCGGCGGGGTCGCGGTGGTGGGGCGCAAGGATCTCTTCCGCGTGCACCTCGCCGGGGGCGCGGCCGCGCTCGGGCGGGGGCTCGATCTGGCCGAGGAGCTGGGCGCGAGCGTGCGCGCCTCGAGCGTGGAAGGCGACGACGCGCGGTTGCTGCTCTCGTGCCCCGGCGACGCGTCGGCGCGCTACGAGGCGCTCGGCGCCCGTGTGGAGCGCGGCCTGGGCGCGGTGAGCCTGATCTCCGGCGCGCTGGGCGAGCGCCCCTCGGCCCTCCGCGCGGCGCTGGACGTGCTGACCCGCGCGGGGCTGTCGCCCGACTCGGTGCAGACCGCGCCGCTCCGCTGGAGCGCGCTGCTGCCGGCGGAACAAGTGGATGACGCCGTGCGCGCGCTGCACGCGGCCTGGCCCGGGGGGACCTCATGACCGCGACCGTGCTGGTCATCGACGACGAGAAGAACATCCGGCGCACGCTGCGCATGGTGCTCGAGGGCGAAGGCTACGAGGTCGACGAGGCGGAGAGCGCGGAGCTCGGCCTGGAGCGCGTGGGCTTCGGCCCCGATCTCGTCATCCTCGACGTGCGGCTGCCCAGGATGAGCGGGCTGGAGGCGCTGACCCGGATCCGGGAGACCAACCCGCAGCTGCCCGTGCTGATGATCAGCGGCCACGCGAGCGTCGCGGAGGCGGTGCAGGCGGTGCAGTCCGGCGCGACCGACTTCTTCGAGAAGCCGCTCGACCGCGATCGGGTGCTGGTCCGGGTGAAGAACGCGCTCGAGAAGCGCGCGCTCGAACAAGAGGTGCGGCGGCTCCGCGCCGACGCCGAGCGGCGCTACGAGATGATCGGCGAGAGCGCGGTGATGAAGGCGCTCTACCGCGACATCGAGAAGGTCGCGCCGACCCGCGGGCGGGTGCTGATCACCGGGGAGAGCGGGACGGGCAAGGAGCTGATCGCCCGGGCGCTGCACCGGCTGAGCCCTCGGCACGACGCGCCATTCGTGAAGGTGAACTGCGCGGCCATCCCCGGCGAGCTGATCGAGAGCGAGCTGTTCGGCTACGAGCGCGGCGCGTTCACGGGGGCGCAGGCGCGCCGCAAGGGCATGTTCGAGCTGGCCGACGGCGGCACGCTGTTCCTCGACGAGATCGGCGACATGAGCCTCAACGCGCAGGCGAAGGTCCTCCGCGCGCTCCAGAGCGGCGAGATCACGCGGGTCGGCAGCGAGAAGTCGATCGCGGTGGACGTGCGCGTGGTCGCGGCGACCAACAAAGATCTCGAGAAGGCGATCACCGACGGCGAGTTCCGCGAAGACCTGTTCTTCCGGCTCAACGTGGTCCCGCTGCGGAGCCCGGGCCTGAGGGAGCGTCGCGACGACATCCCGGCCCTCGCCGCGGCCTTCCTGCGGGACTTCTGCGCCGAGAACGGGCTGAAGGACAAGCCGATCGGCCCCGAGGTGCTCGAGCGGCTGCAGCAGAAGGCCTGGCCCGGGAACGTGCGGGAGCTGCGCAACGTGGTCGAGCGCATGGCCATCCTCAGCGGCGACGTCATCGAGATCGAGGACCTGCCCGCCGACGGGAAGCTCGCGCGGGCCGCGGCGCGAGAGAGCGGGGACGCGACGCCGGACCCGATCCACGACGAGGACGGCCGCCGCCTCACGCTCCGCGAGTATCGCGATCGCGCCGAGCGCCGCTACCTGGTGTCCACGCTCGAGGAGTGCGAGTGGAACGTCTCGAAGGCCGCGTCGATGCTCGGCGTGGAGCGGACGAACCTCCACAAGAAGATGCGTTCGCTGGGCGTGCAGCGCGACGAGCCCTGAGGGCTCGGCCTCTCAGCCGGCCGCGACGTCGGGCACGTCGACGACGGGCAGCTCGCCGGTGACCTCGGCCGGCAGCTTCGTCTGGAGGAAGCGCACCAGCTCCGTCATCTCGAACGGCTTCGGCACGAAGCCCATCACCCGGATCTCCGCCCGCTGCAGCTGGCGCTCCGAGAGGTGGTACGCGCTGGTGAGCACGACCCCCACCTCCGGGTGGCGGAACCGCATCCGGCGGGCCAGGTCGAGGCCGTTGATGCCGGGCATCATGAGGTCGACGATCGCGAGGTCCACCCGCTCCGCGCCGAGCACGGTCAGCGCCGACTCGCCGTCCTCCGCCTCGAGGACCTGGTAGCCCTCCAGCCTGAGGCCGATGGCGAGGCTCTTACGGTGGTTCTCCTGGTCGTCGACGATGAGGATACGCGGGGTCATCGGGGGTATTGCCTGGGGGTGCGAGGGGGGTGCCACTTTGTCAAGCAACCGGCGTGCCTTCCCCCGAGGAGTGTGAAAACCCACGGATCGCGCGTGATCCCCCTGCCCCCAGCCCCGGACGTGAAAACGAGACGTTCAGGAATGAAAGGCATCGAGCGCGCTCCGTCCCCGGTCCCTCACGAGACCTCGAGGCGCTTCATCTTGCGCCAGAGGGTCGTCGCGGAGAGCCCGAGCGCCTCGGCCGCCTTCTCCTTGTTGCCGTCCACCTCGCGGAGGACCGACTCGATGGCCTCCTTCTCGGCCCGGTCGACGACGTCCTGGAGGGTCTCGTTGGCCTTCGGCATCGCCGCCTGCGCCTGCTCGCGCGCCTCGGGGGGGATGATGTCGTCGAGGTGCACGACGCCCTCCACCGCGAGGGCGACGCCCTGCTCGACCATGTTCTCGAGCTCGCGGATGTTTCCGGGGTAGTCGTAGCGCACGATGTAGTCCATCACGCCCTCCCCCAGCCGGACGGTGCGGCGCATCTTCTTCGAGAACTTGTCGAGGAAGTGCTCCACGAGGAGCGGGATGTCCTCGCGCCGCTCTCGCAGCGGCGGCAGGAGGAAGCGCGCGACCGCGAGCCGGTAGAAGAGGTCCTGGCGGAAGCGCTTCTCCGCGATGGCCTCCTGGAGCTCCTGGTTGGTCGCGGCGATGACCCGCACGTCGACGTGGATGGCCTTGTTCTCGCCGAGCCGGCGGATCTCGCCCTCCTGGATGGCGCGCAGGAGCTTGGCCTGGAAGCTCGGCGGCGTCTCCGCGATCTCGTCGAAGAAGAACGTGCCCCCGTTGGCCTCCTCGAAGAGGCCTTTGCGTGCGGCCACCGCGCCCGTGAAGGCGCCGCGCGCGTGGCCGAACAGCTCGCTCTCCAGGAGGGTCTCGCTGATGGCGGCGCAGTTGACGCTGACGAAGGGCTTGTCGGCGCGGTTCGAGTTGGCGTGGATCGCCCGGGCGACCAGCTCCTTGCCCGTGCCGCTCTCCCCCGTGATGAGCACGGTCGTGTCGGTGGGGGCGATGCGCACGATGCGCCCGAGCACGTCTCGCACCGCGGCGGAGCGGCCGATGATGTTGTCGAACTTGTAGCGCTCGCGGAATTCCGCGGCCATCACGCTCATCTCGCCCGCGAGCTGCCGCTTCTCGGCCGCGCGCTGCACCTTCACCAGCAGCTCCTCCTCGGTGAAGGGCTTCTGGATGTAGTCGTAGGCGCCGATGCGCATGGCCTCGACCGCGCTCTCGATCGTGCCGTAGGCGGTCATCACGATGACCTCGGTCAGCGGCGAGCGCTCCTTCGAGAACCGCAGGACGTCCATGCCGTCCTTGCCGCCCATCTTGAGATCCGTCAGCACGAGATCGTAGGTCTCGTCGAGGACGGACTGCTGCGCCTCGTCGCCGTCGCCGGCTTCGTCCACGTCGTAGCCGGCCCCTCTCAACATCATCGAGAGGGTCGTGCGCATGTTGCGCTGGTCGTCGACCACCAGAATCTTGGGCATCGGTCAGCCAGAACGTATCGCCGCCGGGCGCGCGAATTCAACGAACGTCAGGTGTCATCGAGATCGAGTCCTGGGGCCGGCCCCTGCAGCGGCAAGGCCGGCGTCAGGGTGCGTTGCAGCTCCCGGCCCACCTCGCGCAAGCGCTCCTCCGACTGGCTCTGGGCGTGGAGGGCATAACCCGCCAGCACCAGCGCGACGAGCGCCACGCCGAGGGCCGCGGCGGCGAGTCGACGGGCGACCGGATCACTCATCCGCTTCCGCCTCCGAGGCCTCCGGGACCCGCTCCGGGATCTGGGCGACGTAGCCGACCTCCCCTCGGGTGATCCGCACCGCGGTGGGCGCGCCGACGTACCGCCCGGTGACCGCGTCGAAGCCCCACGCCTCCCCCGATCGCTCGAGCCGGAGCTTGGGCACGATCTCGTAGACGCCCGCCTGCTCGAAGGTGCCGGCGGGACAGAAGAACGTCGCCTCGAGGGTGTGGCGCACCGCCCGCCGCGTGGTGATCCGGGTGTAGAGGTCGGGCGGCGGGTTGTTGCCTCCGCCCCGGGGCGCCCGGCACGTGACGACCCCGAGCGGCCCGTCGACGCGGAAGGACCAGTCGTCGGGGCGGACGTAGATGCGGTGGCTCCCCTCGCGCGCGCGCACCGCGGTGCGGAAGCGGAGGCCGGCCTCGGTCCGCGCGGAGCTCGGGCTCAGCGTCGCCTCGACCAGCGACGCGCCGTCCTCCGCGTCGAGGCGCCGGGTGCCGAGCTCCGGCATCAGCGGGAAGACCAGCGGCGCGTGCTCCAGCCCGCCGGTCCAGCTCCGCCAGGGGGCGCCCGGCGCGCGCGCGACCCAGCGCTGGCGGGTCCGCCGCCTCCAGCCGTAGTCGACGTGCAGCTCGGCCCCCCCGTCCAGCGCGCGGAGCGCGCGGCCGGTGCAGTACATGCGGAGATCGATCCACTCGCGCCAGGATCCGTCCTCGGCGCCGCCCGGGGTGAGGGTGACCACCCGCGACTCGGGCGCGCGGCGCTGCGCGTCGGGGTGTCGGCAGCGGTAGCGGCGGCGGCTGTCGTTCGGCCGGACCTCGAACGACAACAGCCGCCGATCCGCCACGACCTCCACCGGGTCCGCGCCGTGGGGGCGAAGCTCCACCACGAACCGATACGGGCGCTCCACGCCGTCGAAGGCGGCCCAGGGGGAGAGCTCGAGCGAGACCGGCGCCGCCTCGTCGGCGAGCGCGGCGTCGGCGAGCGCGGCGTGGACGAGCGCGGCCGCGACCACGAGCAGGATCAGAGCGAGCGTGCCGTGCTTCATGGGAGGACTCCTTGGACCGCGCGCTCGATGTCCTCGCGGAGCTCCTCCACGAAGACCAGGCGCGGGCGCACGATGGTCTGGTTGCGCAGCTGCCTCAAGAGGAAGGACATCTCGCCCAGGCGCGCCAGCGGCCGGTGACTGACGGTGACCCACAGCCCGTCCGGGTCGTCCCCCGCCGGCTCCTCGTAGGGCGCGTCCTCCGGCAGATCGAGCCACACCGAGAGCTCCGGGCGCAGGCCGTGGGCCGCGGCGACCTCCTCCGCGCGCCGGCGGGCCTCCGCCCAGATGGGGTGGTCGTCGACGCGATCGGGCAGCGGGATGGTCTTCGGCAAGCGGCGGTGACGTAGCCGCCCGGCGAAGTCTGCCAGGATGGGATCGTCGGCCCGCTCCCAGCTGGCGAAGCAGCTCATCAGCATCGGGTCGTCCAGCTCGAGATACGCGCCGACGTCCAGCGGCTCGCCGAGCACCGCCGCGCGCACCGCGGCCGGGGTGTCGGGCGGCGCCGCGCCCTCCTGGATCAGCTCGGCCAGGCGGCGGAACATGGCCCGGATCAGGCACTCCGCCGCGCGCGTCGCCTTGTGATGGTAGACCTGCTGGTACATGAAGTGCCGCGCGAGGAAGAAGCCCTCGATGGGCGGCAGCCCCTTGCGCCCCTCGATCGCGAGCACGTGCTCCCCCGACGGAAGCGCCGCGAAGCAGAGCGCGCGCAGCAGCCAGTCCAGGTCGTAGAGGCCGTAGCGGACCCCCGTCATGTGGCTGTCGCGGAGCAGGTAGTCGCAGCGATCGACGTCGAGCTTGCCGCTGATGGTCCGGCCCAGCCACGGCACGCGGTGATCCCCGACGAGCAGGGACGCGACCCGCTCGGCCGTGCCCGCGCCGAGGCCCTCGAGCGCCGCGTGCACCTCGGTGCCGGGGTCGCGGATCACGTCGACCGTCCAGGACTCGTGCGCGCGCCCGTCGGGCAGGACCTCCTCGAAGAGGTGCGAGAACGGGCCGTGGCCGAGGTCGTGGAGGAGCGCGGCCGCGATCGCCTCGCGACGCGCCTGCGCGTCCAGCCGCTCCTCCTCGGGCAGCGCGTGGGCGCGGCCCTCGATGTGGCCCTGGAGGCGCACCATCACGTGCGCCGCGCCGATCGCGTGGGCGAAGCGCGAGTGCTCCGCGCCGGGGAACACGTAAGACGTGAGCCCGAGCTGACGCACGCGCCGGAGCCGCTGGACCTCCCGGGTGGCCAGCAGCGTCATGACCACCCGCTCGGCGTCGCCTTCGAAGGCCACGAGGCCGTGCACTGGATCCCGCAAGATCATCGGCGCGACCCTGCCTCACGGGCTCCGCGGCGACAAGGTGCGGGAATCGACGCGCGCCCGACCATGGTAGAGGGAGCATCATGAGAGCCGTCGTCGCCGTGGTCCTGGGCCTGTTCTTGCTCATCGCCTCCCCTCCCGAGCCGGCCGAGGCGCAGGAGCTGGTCGGAGAGCTGAGGCGCCTGGTGTCCGAGTCGGGGCTGAGCGAGGAGGTCGGCGTCGCCGTGGTCGACGCGCACACCGGCCGGGCGATCTTCCAGCACCACGCCGAGCGGCCGATGAACCCAGCCTCCAACCAGAAGCTGGTCACCGCCTTCGCCGCGCTCCGGGCGCTCGGGCCCGACTTCACGATGCGCACCGCGGTGTACGGCGCGCTCGAGGGAGACGCGGTCCGGGGCGGCCTCGCGCTGCGCGGATACGGCGACCCGAACCTCACGCGCGGCGATCTCATGGCGCTGGCCGCCGACGTCGCCGATCAGGGCGTGCGCCGCGTCGACCGGATCATCGTCGACGCGAGCTACTTCGACGATCAGATCCTGCCGCCGGCCTTCGGTCAGCAGCCGAACGAGGTCGCCGCCTTCCGCGCGCCCGTCTCCGCCATCGCGGTCGATCGCAACGCCTACGTCCTGCGGGTGTTGCCCGGGGCCGAGGTCGGCGCGCCCGCGCACGTGCGGCTCCTCGGCGCCGGCTACTTCGAGCTGAACAACCGCATCACCACCGCGGAGCCGGGGCGGCTGAACATCATCGCCGATCAACGCGGAGACGGGCCCCGGATGACCCTGCGTGTCAGCGGCAGCATCCCCGTGGACGTGCGCGGGGTGTCCTACCGGCGCCGCATCGAGAACCCCCTCCCCTGGGTCGGCTACGTCTTCGCGGAGGCGCTCCGCGCGCAGGGCATCCGCGTGGGAGACGGGGTCAGCGTGGACGACACGCCGAGCGGGGCCGCCTCGCTCGCGTCGACCGAGAGCGACCAGGTGGCGACGCTGATCCACGCCCTCGGCAAGTGGAGCGACAACTTCGTCGCGGAGATGCTCTTCAAGGTCATGGGCGCCGAGCGGCACCGACCCGGGCGCGCCGAGGACGCGGTGGCCGCGGTGCGGGCGGAGCTCGAGGAGGCGGGGATCGGCCTCGAAGGGGTCGAGATCGTCAACGGCTCGGGGCTCTTCGACGGCAACCAGATCGCGCCCCAGCGGATCGCGGAGATCCTGCGCGCGGCGTGGAACGACCCCGCGATCCGCGGCGAGTACGTCTCCTCGCTGGCCGTGGGTGGGGTCGACGGGACCCTGCGTCGCCGGCTGCGCGACCTGCCGGCCCCGCGCGTCGTGCGGGCGAAGACAGGCACCCTCGCCGGGGTGATCGCGCTCAGCGGCTACGTGCTCGGCCCGGAGCCGGGCAGCGCCTACGCGTTCAGCTTCCTCGCGAACGACGTCCGAGGGCGCCACGGGCCGGCGCGGGGGCTCGCAGACCAGATCGCGACCGCGCTCGCCCGCCACCTGCACCGCTGAAGATGGCAGAGGGGCGCGCGGACCCCTGAACGCGCGACCAGGCTACACGTCTCGTGCCATTTCGGGCTTGTAAGGCGCCATTTCGGACCTGAAACGACGAGCCCCGCGCCCGGGGGTCCCGGGGCGGGGCTCAGGGGCGCCGCGGAGGGCGCAAGTAGCTTGTCCAGCTACTCCTTGATCTGGCGGCGGATCTTGCCGAGCGCCTGCTCCTGGAGCTGACGGATGCGCTCGCGCGACAGGTTGTACTTGTCGCCGATCTCCTTGAGCGTGAGCTCGTCCTCGTCGTCGAGGCCGAAGCGCCAGCGCAGGATGCGGGCCTCCATGGGCGTGAGCGTCTCGAGCAGGCGCCGGAGCTCCTCGCCCCAGGTCTTGCTCACGAGCTGCTCGTAGGGCGTCGGGACGTTCTCCTGCTCGAGGAAGTCGATGAACTTCCGGCCGTCCTCGTCGTTGACGGGGCGGTCGAGCGAGAACGGCGTCTCGGCCCAGTATCCCTTGATCTTCTCGAGCTTCTCGGCCGCGATGCCGGTCTCCTTCTCGAGCTCCTCGGGGGTGGGCTCCTTGCCGGTCCGGGTCGCGATGGCCTGCGTCGCGCGCGCCACCCGGTTGTAGGTGTCGAGCATGTGCACGGGGATGCGCACCGCGCGGCCCTTGTCGGCGAGGGCCCGGCTGATCGCGTGGCGGATCCACCAGGAGGCGTAGGTGCTGAAGCGGTAGCCGCGGTTGTGATCGAAGCGCTCCACCGCCTTCATCAGCCCGATGTTGCCCTCCTGGATGAGGTCGATCAGCGGGAGCCGACCGCGGTTGTAGCGGCGGGCGATGCTGACCACGAGGCGCAGGTTCGCGGCCACGAAGCGGTTCTTGGAGTGCTGCTGCGCGCCGTTCGCCCGCTCCACCGTCTTCAGGTACTTCTTGAAGGCGGGGGTGATGCGGACCTCGTCGCCGAGCATGTCGCGGTCGACCGCGAAGTCGCCGGCGAGCCGGTGCACGGCCTTGTCGGACTGGCTGACGAAGATGCGGTCGGAGTCGAGCGCGCGAAGCTTCGTGGCCAGCTCGACGCTGGTCTCGTCCCACTTGGCCTGGGACTTCTTCGAGAGCTTCCCGCGCGTCGCGGAGCGCGCGAGCTTGCGCATCGCGGCGATCTCCGGCAGCGGCTCCTCGTTGACGTGCCGCTCGACGACGGCCGCGACCGTCTCGAACGCCGGCGCGTACGAGAAGAGGGCCTCCCAGTAGCCGATCTCGAGGCGCTCGACCTCCTGCGCGGCCTCGACCTCCTCCTGCGGGGTCAAGACGCGATGACTCGCCATCTCGCGGAAGTACTTCGAGAGCGTCGAGTCGCCACCGCCCTGGCGCTCGAACTCCTTCAGTGCCTTCTTCGCTTCGGCGTCCGCCTCCGCCAGCTGCTTCGTGTCCGGCTCGGCCGTCCCGTCGATGCGGGTCTTCCCGGTCTGAACCGTACCTCGGCGGGCTGTCTGGGCTGCCTGCTTGGCCATGGGATCCGATCTCCTCTCGTCGCTCACGGGGCCTCCACGTCAGCGCCGACCAACGGCCGACCGGGGCCCCGTGTTCCACGCACGGTTGAACGCCCGGTCCCCATATGCGAGGTGCCCGAGCGGGCGGCGAGCATTGCACGGCTCATGCCATGGGGTGAACGGTCCGTCACCGGATCGTCACCGAGACAGCCGGGGCCTGTCGCCCCCTCCTGCTCACCACCCCGCTTCCGCTTGCCAGCCGTCATGGGCTTACTATGGGGGCTCCCGCCCATCCGAAAAGGGCGGGGCCCCGAATGGCCGCCCGCGCGCCTTCTCGCCAGTTCGCAGATCGATGTCTACCCCGTCGAGAATATTGGAGATCCTTGCCCCACGTTGGGGACTCGTGGCGGGGATCTTCGCCTGCATGGCGACCTCGTCGGCGACCACCGCGGCCTACGCGCTGCTCGCCGGCCCGCTCCTCGCGGCGGTGCAGGGCGACGCGCCGGACGACTCGCTCGCGTCCTCTCTCGGCGCGGTCCTGACGGGGCTGCCGGGCGGCCTGGTCGCCGGCGTGGCGGCCACCCTGCTGGCCGTCACGGTGGCCAGAGGAGCAGCCGCCTACGGACAGCGCATGCTCACGACCCGGCTCGGCCAGGACGTGGTGCGTCGCATTCGGGAACGCATGTATGTCCACCTGCTCCACGCTGCGCCACAGGTCCTGATCTCCCAGCGCCGGGGCGAGATCGCGTCCCGCATCTCGGGCGACGCGATGCAGGTGCAGGCGCTGGTGGCGAGCAACCTCGCGGCGGTCGCCTCCGATGGGCTCACCCTGGTCACCCTGGTCGGAGTCGCCCTCGCGCTCGATCCTGCCCTCGCCCTGGTGGCGCTGGCCGGCGTGCCCCCCATCGCCGCGCTGGTGGTCTGGCTGGCGCGAAAGGTCCGCGCGGCGCACCGGGCGGTCTGGGCGCAGTACGGCGAGCTCTCGAGCCGCGCGGCGGAGCTGGGCGACAGCGTCCCCGTGATCCGCGCGTACGGGGCGGAGCCGCAGGCGCGCCGCGGGTTCGAGGCGCACACGCGGACCCTCGAGGAGCTCGCCGTGGGCGCGACCCGGTGGACGGCCGTCGCGGGCCCGGTGGTGCAGCTGATGGGCGCGCTCGCCCTGGTCGTGGCCCTGGCGTGGGGGGCGGAGCGGCTCGCCTCGGGCGCGCTGTCCACGGCGTCGTTCGTCTCCTTCTTCGCCGCGATGTTCTTCGTCTACCGCCCCGTCCAGGGGCTCGGCGCGACCGTCCAGCGGGTGGCGAGCGGGCTCTCGGCCCTGGATCGGGTCGACGAGGTGCTCGCGCTCGAGCTCGAGGGCCCCGAGCCCGAGGGCGCCGTCGCGGTGGACGCGGCCGAGGCCCCGCTCTCGCTCTCCGAGGTGCGCTTCGCCTACCGCGCGGGCGCGCCGGTGCTGGACGGGGTCTCGCTCACGATCGAGCCCGGCTCGTCGGTCGCGATCGTGGGGCCCAGCGGCGAAGGCAAGACGACCCTGCTGCTCGTGATGCTGGGGCTGCTGGAGCCGGACGCGGGCGCGGTCACCCTCGGCGGCGTCGACGCCCGGCGCGCCTCGCGGGCGAGCTGGCGCCGCCAGTTCGCGTGGGTCACCCAGGAGCCGCTGCTCTTCGGCGACACGGTGCTCGCGAACGTGACCCTCGCGGACGAGGCCCCGGACCGCGCGCGCGCCGAGCGCTGCCTCGAGATGGCGGGCGCGACGGGGCTGATCGCGGCGCTGCCCGGCGGGCTCGATCACGCGCTGGCGGAGGGCGGCAAGGGCCTCTCGGGGGGAGAGCGGCAGCGGCTCTGCATCGCCCGGGCGCTCTATCGCGAGGCGCCGATCCTGGTCTTCGACGAGGCGACCAGCTCCCTCGACGGGCCGAGCGAGCGGGAGATCGCCGAGACGATCGAGCGGCTGATGGGCGAGCGCACGGTGGTGCTGGTCAGCCACCGGCTCAGCACGGTGCAGCGCGCCGACCGCGTGGTCGTGATGGAGAGCGGCCGCGTGGTCGAGGCTGGCCCGCCCGCTCACCTGTGGGAGACTGGCGGCCGCTTCCACGAGCTCTTCCGAGACGCGCTCCCGCGGTAGCCGCCGCAGTCAGGACCCCGTGATTCGCCTCAGCCTCGCCCTCGCGCTCCTCTGTCCCCTGCTCGCCCCGGCGCCGTCCGCCGCGCAGGCGCCGCTCCCGCACGAGATCGACCTGGGCGCCCCGCCCCGCCCCTTCACGCTCCGGGTCGAGGCCACCGACGAGGGCCCCGTGCTCGTCGTGGAGGCGCCGCGCGGAGCCGAGGTGGAGTCTGCGCTCCCCATCCCGAGCGTGGAGGCGGCGACGGTGGAGTCGGTGGAGGTCGCGGCCGGGCACCGCGTGGCCATCGTGCGGGCCACGGGAGGCGACGCGGAGGCGGCGGCGCTGGTGGCGGTGAGCGGGCGACGGCCGGCCGTGCTGTGGACCGGGCGGACCGATCTCCACGGCGACCCCGGCGAGCGCATCGCGGACGTGCTGAGCCTCGAGGACCGGACGAGCGACGGCCTCCCCGACGTCGTCGTGGGGGTGCGGCGCGAGGGCGCCACGCTCTGCGGCGAGGACGCGACGCTGCTCATGCCGCGCGCCTACGATCCCGCGTCGGGTCGCATGCGGCCGGTCGTCCTGGCGCGGGTGCCGAGCGACGGGCTCAGCGTCACCGCCACGCGGGAGTCGCCGGGGCCGAGCGGGCCGCCGCTGCTGCGGAGCCTCTCGCCCACGGGCGCGTCGAGCCACGCGGGCCACGGGGACGCGACGCAGCTCTCGCCGCCGCGGGCGCTGACCGACGGACGCCCCGACACCTTCTGGGCGGAGGGGCGCGGCGGTCCCGGGACCGGTGAGCTGGTGACCCTGCGCTGGACGGCGCGGTTCCCCATCCACGCCTTCGCGATCATCGCGGGCGCGACGGGCGACGCGGGCCCGCAGCTCGGGCGCGTGCGCCGCTTCTGGCTCGTGGGCGACGACTCGCGGATCCGCGTGCAGATGCCCGAGGACGCGGGGCTGCATCCGGGCGAGCGCTACTGGATCGTGCCCCCCGAGCCCGTCGCGTGGCGCTGCGTGTCGCTCGTGCTCGACGAGGCCTACGGGCCGCCCGGCGTGCGCGACGCGGCGGTGCACACGGCCGTGGCCGAGCTGGAGGCCTACACCGAGCTCGACTTCGGCCGCGGCATCGAGGGGCTGGTGTCCATCCTCGTCGAGGGGGGCGAAGGCGGAGACGAGGCGACGCGGCTGCTCTCCGGGCTCGGCGAGGAGGCGCTCGCGCTCGTCGCGGGGGCGTGGCCGAGGCTGGACGAGCAGGGCCGCCGCCGCGCGGTCCGGGTGTTCGCCACCGGCGCCCGGCGAGACATCGAGGCGGGGATCGACGCGCTCGCGACCGCGGCGCGCGACGAGGCCGAGCCGGTCCGTCGGAGCGCGCTCGAGGCCCTCGGCACGCTCGGCCCGCGGGCGGCCGAGTACCTCGGGGAGCTGGTCCGTGAGCCCGCGCCCGTCGGCGACGACGCGATCCGACCGCTCCTCCGCCACCCCGCGGCGCAGGTGGTGCCGGCGCTGCTCGCCGCGATGGCGGCCGAGGGCGGGAGCGAGCGGCCGCTCCTCCGCGAGGGGCTGGCGCGCTCGCTGGCCGGCGGCGACGGTGAGGCGCGCGGCGCGTTCGAGGCCTGGGCGGACGCGGAGCCGCCCATCGGCGCCCTCGCCTCCGCCCTCCTCGGCCTCGCCGACTACGGGCCGTCCCGGAGCCTGGCCCGCGGGCGGCTGGGCGCCGCGACGGAGCGCGCCGAGGCCTTCTCGGACCTCTGGCGCCTGGTGCGCGCGGCCCGCGATCTGCCGAGCGAGCCGGCCGTCGACGCCTGGCTCGCCTCCATCGCGCGCGAGGCGGAGGAGTGGATGCTGCGCGCCGCGGCGGTGCAGGCGCTCGAGCAGCGGGAGGCCCCGGACCGCCTCGATGTCGCCCGCGCGGCGCTCGAGGACGACTACCCCCGCGTTCGGGTCCAGGCGGTCCACATCCTCGACCAGCTGGACGAAGACGACGCGCGGCTCGCGACGATCGCGCGCCAGGACTCGTGGCCGATGGTCCGGGAGGCGGCGGTGGACGCGCTGTGGAGCCGCCCCGCCGGCCAGGACGCCGTGCGCCGCGCCGCGCGGGATCGCTCCCCCCGCGTGCGCCAGACCGCGATCCGCGGCCTGACCCGGGCGGGCGATCGCGAGGCGTGGCCGCTGGTGCGCGCGCGGCTGACGGACTCCGACGAGTGGCCCCAGGTCACGGTGGCCGCGCTCCGCTACGTGCGGCAGCTCTGCGTGCCCGGCGCGGAGGAGGCGGTGCTCGCGGTCCTGCGCCGCGGCCTCGAGCCCGACGCCTGGGCGCCCGACGTGGACGTGGCCGCGGTGGCGGTCGACCTCGCGCTCGTGCTCGGCGGCGAGCTGGCGGAGACCGCGACCCGCCTCGCCTCGCGGGAGGACGCGCCGGCGCAGATCCGCGCCGCGCTGCGCCGCCGCCAGGAGAGCCCGGCCACGTGTGGGGAGTGAGCTGCTTTCGATGCTTCAATCCCGATGCGGAGCCGTGGTACCGTCCGCGGCGTTCGACCTGGACTCCCCGTTCGACGTTCGACGCCATAGAGGATCACCCATGAAGATCGGTGCGAAACTCGCCTGTCTCCTCGTGCTCGCCGGCTTCACCGCGGTCGGCTGTGGCCCGGAAGCGGCCGCCGACCTGACCATCGAGCGGCTGCCGGACGTCAACCCGAGCTTGCCCTCGGTGCCGACGCTCCCCCCGCCGCCGCACGAGACGCAGTACGCTGACAGCTCGTACAGCGTCTACGGCGTGCGCCGCCGCTCCGCGACGACGATGGGGACCGAGGTCGCGGTGACGGGCTACATCGTGGAGATCTACGTGCCGCCCGAGTGCCCCGAGGGTCGCACCTGTGATCCCGCCGCCGCGCCGCACCTCTGGATCAGCGACGTGCGCGAGCCCGGCGACGACGAGCAGCGCATCATGCTGGCCGGCTACGCCGAGAACCAGACGCAGATCGACGAGGCGGTGGAGCTGGCCGAGCGCGGCCGCTACGAGCCGCCGGATCCCGAGTCCGGCATCCTCCCCATCCCGACCGACTTCGCGGTCGGGGCGAAGGTGAAGGTCACCGGCCAGTTCACGCGCATCAGCGGCGCCGGCTTCAACGTGTCGAACGGCATGCTCGAGTACCGCGGCCACGAGCGCCTCGAGCCCCCGCCCGGGACCGAAGAAGAGGAGTGACCTCCTCCGCGGCGAGAGCCGCGGCCTGAGCTCCCCGAAGAGGCCACGGCGAGAGCCGCTGGCCTCTTCCTGCGTCTGGGTGTCCGCGCGTGTCGTGGAGAGGCTACTCGCTCACCTCGAAGTCCTCGTCGTCGCTCGTCAGATCCTGGTTCATGACGTACTGCGCGACGACTTCGTCCGTGACGTCACCTCTCGTAGAGACGAAGTAGCCGCGCGACCACAGGTCTTCGCCCCTCAGCTGCTTCTTCAACCTGGGGAACTCCCGAAGCAGCTTCCGAGCTGACTTGCGCTTGATGGCGCGCATCGCCTCGGCCGGCGCCAAGTGGGGCGGCAGGCTCGCGAAGAGGTGCACGTGCTCGGGCTTCACACGCCCCTTCAGGACTCGGATGTCTCGCGCTCGGCAGACCTCCCGCACGAGCTCACGCAGCCGAACGCCCACATCGCCCCGCAGCACGGGCTCGCGGTGCTTCGTGGTGAACACGAAATGACAGTGCAGCTCGTACACGGTGTGGCCGCCCCGACGGTATCGTCCCATCGCCCGAACGTACCGCACACGATCCGGAAGGCCCCGCGAAGGGGACAGGCAACCTAGCGTCCCCATGCCACCGCCCGCTCGTCGCTGAAGCGAGAGCGGTCGCGGACTCGGATGCGGTCGCGGACTCGGATGCGGTCGCGGACTCGGATGCGGTCGCGGACTCGGTCGCGGAGGCGGACTCGGATGCGGTCGCGGACTCGGATGCGGTCGCGGACTCGGATGCGGTCGCGGACTCGGTCGCGGAGGCGGACTCGGTCGCGGAGGCGGACTCGGTCGCGGAGGCGGACTCGGTCGCGGAGGCGGACTCGGTCGCGGAGGCGGTCGCGGAGGCGGGAGCGGACTCGGTCGCGGGAGCGGGAGCGGGAGCGGGTTTGGTCGGCACGTGTGAACGAGTCGACAAGTCAACCTAGCGTCCCCATGTCACCCCGGAGCGGAGCCGGAATCCATGCGGAACTGGACGAGCGGGCTTCCTGCGGACGAGGCCCTCGCTCGCAGGTCCGCTCCTGGGAACTACGCGGGCACGGGCAGGGGCACGGGCAAGGGATCAGGTCGCTGGCGCGACCTGATGGTCACGGCGCGAAGTCGAGGATCGACTCGAGCAGCTCGGGCCGGAAGCCGTAGGTGACCGGGACTCCGTCGCGGCGGGCCGGCACGAGGGCTTCGCCGTCCTGCGTGATCTCGGGGCCGAACGAGAGGCTCACGGTCGATCCGTCTCGCCGCGTCGCGACGACGCGGAGGGGCGGCGCGGCCAGGCTGGCGTCCTGCGCGCCGTGGGTGAGCACCCGGCTCGCGCGCAGGGTGGAGAGGCGATCGAGCAGGGCCCGGGTGCGGTCGGGGTTCGGCGTGCCGCCGCCCGCGAGCTGCCAGGTGGTTCCGTCGCGCGTCAGCTCGGTCTGCTCGGGGCCACGCTCGAGGCGGATGGAGGTCAGGTCCTCGATGGGCACGGTCAGCGCGTCGAGGCTCGCGAGCGAGCGCTCGACCGCGTCGACCAGCTCCGCGCTGGCGATGAACACGGGGCCCTCGTCGAGGCGGGCGTAGGTGCCTTCGACCGTCTCGGCCCCGAAGGCGAGGCGGAGATCGGTGGGCTCGCCACCCTCCTCTGCCGGCTCGAAGCGCGCGGTGACCACGCGCGAGGGGCTCCGTAGCCCGTGCTCGGCCGCGGGCGCCTCGGCGACGAAGCGCTCGGCGGCCAGGGTCGCGAGCCGCCGGGCGATGTCGCGCACCACGACGCGGTCCGCCTCCATGCTGGACGGCGCCTCGAGCGTCCAGGCGCCGCCCTCGCCGCGTATCGCGCGCTCGGTCACCCTGCCCGCCTCGCTGCCAGCCTCGCTGCCCGCCTCGAGGCCGAGGCTGCGCGCGTCGCCGGGCTCGAGGGAGACGAGCTGACGCGCGCGGAAGCGGAGCGGCGTGGGCCGGAGCGCCTCGGCCACGGCCGCGTCGTAGAGGGTCAGCGCCTCCTCGTCTCCGCGGCGCGCCCAGGCTCCGTCGGCGTCGACCTCCCCGAGGTGCAGGACGAGGGTCTGGTCGTCGTCGCTCCGGTGGAAGGTCACGGTGGCGGCCGGGCTGCCCAGGCCGTGCCCCGGCTCGCCGTCCACGGGCTCGAAGCGCCGCACGCGGGCGTCGCGCAGGGCGCCGAGCCAGGCCGCGATGGCCGCGTCGTCGGCCGGGGACGGCTCGCCTTCGCCGACCTGCAGCTCCCAGGTGGTCTCGCCCCGGCGCAGGGTCAGCGCGCCGACCTCCACGCGCTCGATGGCGTCGTCGCCCAGGGTCAGGAGCGAGGTGGCCCGGACCGACTCCGGATCGAGCTCGAGCATCTGCACGTCGCTCGCGCGCACGCAGACCACGGGGCCCTCGCCGTCTTCATCCGTCGCCGCGCGCGCGTAGCGCTCCTCGGCGTGCTCGCCGCACGGCTCGCCCACGAGGAGCGTCGCCGTCTCGCCCTCGGCGCGGGTCACGGTGAGCGCGCGCCAAGGCGCGTCCAGGCCGTAGGGCCCCAGATCGTCGGGGCGCTCGTCGAGGAAGCGGGTCGCGCGCAGGTCGCGGAGCCCGCGCAGCAGCCGGTCCACCTTCGACGCGTCCGCCCAGCCGCGCACCGGCGCGCGCACGCGCCACACGCCGTCCCGCTCGAAGCGGAGCTCCGGCACGCCGCCGCCGAGGGTGATCTGGCGCGCGTCGGTGCCGTAGAAGCCCGCGAAGAGATCCTTGTCCCGGAAGTGATCGACGTCGTGATCGATCGACTCGATGAAGTCCGTGCCGACCACGTAGGCGCGGTCCTCGCCGTCCACCGCGGCGTAGACGCCGTCGCCGGTCGGCGCCTCGCTGCCCACCCGGAGCGCGACCTCCTCGTCCATCACGCGGAAGCGCACCACGAAGCGGGGCTCGTCGAGCCCCATCCGCGCCCGGTCCTCGTCCGCCACGCCCTCGAGGGTGCGGCGCGCGTCGAGCCACTCGAGCGCGCTCAACAGACTGTCGACCGCGTCGTCGTCGGCCGCGCTCTCGACCGGCGCGGTCAGCGTCCAGGTGCCGAGGGAGTCGCCCAGCTCGTCGTCTTCGGTGCGCTCGCGGTCGAAGACGATCGGCGCGTCCTCGTCCCGGATCAGCTCCACGTGATCGACGCGCTCCCGGACGAAGCGCCGGAGCACCTGACCGCTCCGCCTCGCCACGTCCGACGTGGACAGGGTGCCTTGCTCGTAGAGCAGAATGAAGCCGAGCAGGGCGGCGTTCAGGACGGCCAGCACGATGGTGGTGCGCTTCGACATCACTGCCTCCGGTTCCACCAGACCGCGAAGCCCAGGAAGATGAACGCGAGCGGGATGAGCACGACGACGCGGAGGAAGAGCCCGCCCACGTCCTCCTCGCTCATGCGGATCTGCCGCTGCTCGATGCTGCGGCCCTCGATCGAGATCAGCGCCTCGCGCTGGGTCAGCCAGCCGACGACGGCGGTGGCGAGGTTGGCGTTGACGATGGTCGGCTGGCCCATGAAGCGGCTCTCGAACATCGTCGCGTCACCGAGCACCACGAGCCGCCCGCCCACGCCGTCCGACGCCTCTTCGTCCGTCTCGTCTTCTTCGGGCGCGTCCTGGCCGGTGATCTCGACCCGGGCCGCGACGCCGAGCGAGACGGGGCCCTGCACCTCGGCCTCATCGCGCCCGAGCGGCTCGGCCCCCGCCTGGCTGAACGCGTAGGACTGCTCGGAGGTGGAGAAGAGGGTCGTCGCGGCGGCCCCCTCGACCGGGCGCACGCTGCGCGCGTCGCTGATCACGAGCGGCAGGCCCAGCCCCTGGAAGGGCTCCACCACGCGGTGCTCGCCCCAGCCGACCACGAAGTACGGCCCGACGGGGTGGCCGACCTCGGCCGGCAGGAGCGCCCCGTTCGGCTCGACGACGAGGTTGCGGTCCGCGCGCACGCCGAAGTCGCGGAGCATGTCCTCGAGGCCGAGGGAGATGAAGCCGGTCTGGTCTCGCGTGGGCACCGGCTCGAGCGCCACCAGCAGGTTGCCGCCGTCGCGCACGTAGCGCCGGATCACGTCGACCTCCGCCTCGGGGAAGGCGATCTGCGGGCCGATGATCGCGAGCGCGTCACAGCGGGCGGGCACCCGCGACTGCCCGCGGGTCTCGAGCTGCTCGAGCTCCACGCTGTCGCCGCGGATCTGGTCGGCGAAGCCGCTCAGCGACCGCTCGCCGCCCTCGAGCGCGAGCTCGCCGTGCCCCGCGCTGACGCAGAGGGTCGTCGGCTCCGCCTGCGTCAGGTCCACGATGGCCCCGGTGAGCGAGCGCTCGGACTGCACGTCGAGCTCGATCGTGTCCTCGTCCCCCATGGGGTCGAAGCTCTGGTGCACGAGATCGTTCCGCTCGATCGTGCGGTGCCGCTCGCCGACCGCGATGACCGCGACCACGTCGGTCGGCAGGCCGAGCGCGCCGACCTCGCCCGTCGCGAAGCGCTGGCTGACCTCGCGGTAGCGGCCCGGGTCGCGCTCGGGGTCGACGTACTGCACGTCGAGCTGGTCGGTCTCGGTGCGGTAGCGCTCGAGGAGGTTCTGCAGATCCCGGAACGCGGGGTCCTGCTCGCTCATCAAGATGAACAGCTGCACCGGCTGGTCGAGCTGCTCGAGCACCGCCTTGCTGCGGTCGGAGAGCGTGTAGAGGTCGTGCTCGGTCCAGTCCCACCGCTCGTAGTGGCGATAGGAGAGGTAGTTGAGCTGGAACGCGAGCCCGAGGAAGAGCACCACGTTCACCGCCGCGAGCCAGCGCTGCTGCTGGCGCTTGCGGGTCGCGCGATCGGTCTCGGGGGCGCTCATCCCTCGAGCCTCCGCAGCTTCAGCGCGCCGATGGCGAAGGCCAGCGCGGTGGCGGTGACCGTCGAGTCGAACACGAGGTAGCGCGAGTCGACGACGCCGCGCGAGAACGACTCCATGTGCCCCCAGATGCTGAGGTACGCGAACAGATCACGGTGCTCGTCGGCGAGGAAGCCCGCCACCGAGACCATGAAGAGCACCGCGAGCACGAAGAAGGTCAGGAGCGCGGCCACGATCTGGTTCTTGGACAGCGCGCTCATCAGCGTGCCGAGCGCGATGTAGTAGGCGCCGAAGCCGAGGATGCCGAGGTAGCTGGTCAGCACCGTGAACAGGTCCACGTGCCCGTAGACGCTCGTCAGGTAGACGTAGAGGCCGGTCGGCAGCCACATGGCGAGCCAGAAGACCATCGCCGCCCCGTACTTGCCGATCACGACCTGCGCCTCGGTCACCGGCGCGGTCATCAGCAGCTCGATCGTGCCGCGGGACTGCTCCTCCGCGAGGAGGCGCATGGTGATCAGCGGCACCAGCACCAGCAGCGGCAGGTAGAACAGGGTGGTCTGGCCGAAGAACATCGTCAGCGGGCTGTCCTGCGGGCCGCCGCTGAGCTGCTGGCCGGTGAACCAGCTCGCGAGCAGGAAGAACTGGAAGCCGCACCAGGTGAGCCAGACGGTGAGCGTGACCCACGCCATCGGGGAGACGAAGAGCGCGTAGACCTCACGCCGGAGGATGGTCCAGGTGGCCCTCATTCCTCTTCGTCCCTCTCGTCCGTCTTCGGCTCGTTCGTCGCCGGCTCGTCCTCCGCCGCCTCGTCGGTCGTCGTCAGATCCGTGAACACGTCCTCGAGCGACGCCTCGCGCCGGCGCAGCTCCCGGAGCGCGAGCCCCGCCGCGGCGACGGCCGCGAACACCCGCTCGGCCGCGTCCGGGTCGTCGGACTCGAGCCGCGCGCGCACGACCTGGGCGTCGCCCGTCCCCGAGACCACGCGGATGGCATCGACGAGCCGGACCCCCTCGAGCCCGTCGAGCGCGGCCTGGAACGCGGCCTCGGCGCCGCGGCCCTCGAGCTGGATCACCTGCCGCCCCGCCATCTGCCCGCGCAGGGTGGTCGGCTCGCCCTCCGAGACCAGCTTGCCCTTGTGGATGATGAGCACGCGGTCGCAGAGCGCCTCGACCTCGGGGAGGATGTGGGTGCTCAGCAGCACCGTCTTGTTCTTCGACAGCTCCGTGATGAGCTCGCGGACCTGGCGGATCTGGTTGGGGTCGAGGCCCGCGGTGGGCTCGTCGAGCACGAGGAGCGGCGGGTCGGCGACCAGCGCGTCCGCGAGCCCCACCCGCTGGCGGTAGCCCTTGGAGAGCTGCCCGATGATGCGGTGGGCGACGTCGTCGACCGAGGCCTGCTTCAGGGACGCCTCCACGCGGCCGCTCACCTCCGACGAGGGCAAGCCCTTGAGCGCGGCGCGGTAGCGGAGGTACTCGCCGACCCGCATCTCCGGGTAGAGCGGGCACGCCTCGGGCATGTAGCCGAGCGCCTTGCGGGCCTCGAGGGGCTGCTCGAGCGCGTCGATGCCGCCGATCGAGATCGAGCCGCGCGTCGGCGCGAGGAAGCCCGTCAGCATGCGGAGCGTGGTGCTCTTGCCGGCGCCGTTGGGGCCCAGGAAGCCGCAGATCTGGCCGCGGGGCACCTCGAAAGTGAGCCCTTTGACGGCCTCGTGGCCCCCATAGTGCTTCGTGAGGTCACGAACCTCGATCACGCGCGTCCCTCCAGGGTGAGGCCGGGTCTACCCGCTGGGCATGGCCGGAGCAAGCGGGATCCACCGCACTTTTTTGACGAAGCGCGCCGCGAGGGGCCTAGCTCCAGCTCATGGTCATCTTCGCCGGCGCCGTGCTGCTTCTGCTCCTCGGGCAAGATCTACTCGAGCTCGTCAATCGTAGAGGTCGCTGAGGCGGTCACAGCTGAATGGTCGCGGCCCCTCCGGCAACGGTGCTGGAGAAGGGCATTCGTGACCGCATGGTATCCTCGACCGCAGCCACCCTCCCTCTCTCCACGCGCGAGGCCGCGACCTGCGCCTCTGCGCCCCTGACGACCTCGCGTGCCCGCTCGATGGACCCGGACGCCACCCTGATCGCGCGCGCCAAGGACGGCGACACGGCGGCCTTTCGGCAGATCTTCCTGCGCCATCGGGACAAGGTCTCGCGGATCGTCTACCGCATGATCGGGCCGTCGCCGGACGTGGAGGACGTGGTCCAGGACGTGTTCCTGAACGTGTACCGCTCGCTCCCCTCCTTCCGCGGCGACTCGAAGTTCAGCACCTGGCTCTACCGGCTCGCGACCAACGTCACGCGCATGCACCTGCGCCGCGGCCGCTCCCGCCCCAAGTTCTCCGACGTCGACGTGCCGGAGGCGCCCTCGGACGACGCCCCGCCGCAGGTCACGCCGGATCTCCAGGTCGAGCGGGCCGAGCGCGTCCGTGCCCTCTATCGCCTGCTCGACGAGCTGAGCGAGAAGAAGCGCGAGGTGCTCGTGATGCACGACCTCGAGGGCGTGCCCGCCAAGGAGATCGCCGAGCACCTCGACATCCCGGTGCTCACCGTGCGCACCCGCCTCTTCTACGCCCGCAAGGATCTCTACGCGCGCCTCGCGGCGGAGCCGAGCCTGCAGGGCGTGATGGAGGCGCTGATGGACCAGCTCCCCGGCAAGCCGAAGCGCAAGCAGAAGCCCAAGGGAGAAGGCGCGACCCCGTGACCCTCCCGTCGAACACGCCCGCGAGCCCGCACCGCCCCAAGACGGCGGCGCTGCTGGCCTACGCGGAGGACGCGCTGTCACCCGACGGGCGGCGCCGGCTCGAGCGGCACCTCTTCGGGGCCGCGGCTGACGAGCCTGGCTGCGACGTCTGCCAGAAGGAGCTCGCCGCGATCCGGCTCTACGACGGGCTGGTGGACGACGTCGAGGCGGAGGCGCCCGAGGTCGACTTCTCCCGCATGGAGCTGAAGCTGGCGCGCGAGGCGCAGCGGATCAGCGTCGAGATGCAGCAGGTGAAGCGCCCCTCGCGCTGGCCCCTCTTCGCGGCGGCGGCCGCGGCGGCGCTGCTGCTCGCGTGGCTGGCGTGGCCGGCACCCGCCCCGCAGGTGGCCGAGCGTCCCCCCGCGCCGGCGATACCGGATCCGGCGGACGACGTCGCGCCTGCGCCCGCGGAGTCCCCGGCCCTGATGCCCGTCGTCACCCTCGCCTCCGCCGCCTACCGGGTCGACGGCCAGGTCGACGGCCAGCGCGCGCCGCTCGTGGTCGGCGAGACGGTGCCGGAGGGGGCCCGCGTGGCGACCGAGCCGGGCGGCGCGGCGCACGTGCGCCTGCTCGACGGGACGGGCTTCGCGCTCCACGCGGACGCGGCGCTGAGCCTCACGCGCGCCCGGGAGGACGGCGTGGAGCTGACCCTCGAGCGCGGCGCCGTGTCCCACGCGGTGACCGGCTTCGCGCACGAGAGCCGCTACGTCGTGCTGGCGGGGGGCTACGAGGTCGAGGTCGTCGGCACGCGCTTCGTCGTCGCCTACGTCGAGACGGAGCTGTCGATCGACCTGCGCGAGGGCGCGCTCGAGGTGCGGACCCCCGAAGGCGAGACCCTGCGGCTCGAGGCCCCCGCGCGCTGGCGCTCGGGCGGCGCGGCGGAGGGCGGCGCGGCGGAGGGTGACGACCAGGCTGAGATCGCGGCGCCGTGGGCGCTGTCGGCCGACGAGCCCCGCACCCGCGTGAGCCTGAGCCACCCCGATCTGGTCCGCTGGGCGGTGGACGGCGCGGAGCTCGAAGGCGAGGCGCCCATCGCGCTCGCGATGCGCCGCGGCGAGCACGAGGTCCGCGGCTGGGACGCGCGCGGGCGGCTGCACACCGCGCTCCTGCGCGTCGGCGACGTTCCGGTCGAGATCGACCCCGGCGCGCTCGTGCCCGAGGCGCCCCGCGTCCGGCCGGGGAACCTCACCACCGAGCAGATCGCGCCCGTGCTCCAGCGCGGCCGCCGGCTCATCCAGCGCTGCTACGAGACCGCGCTCCGCCGCGGCGGCACCGTGCAGAGCCACATCCGGCTCCGCGTCTCCGTCGGCCACCTCGGCGAGGTCACCCGCGCCCAGGTCCTCGGCCTCGAGGGCAACGACGAGATGACCACCTGCATCGGCAACTACGCCAGCCGCTGGACCTTCCCGCCCCCAGGCGGCCCGGTGACCTTCGAGGTCCCCCTGACCCTCTCCGCCACGCAGTAGCCGCTCGGCCTCCCGGGCTCGACGAGCGCGATCCGGCGCAGACCGAGGCGTCGGAGAACGCGAACCGCAGCCGTTCGCGCCGCCTCGACGTCGGCCTCGGACGATACGAGCGCGATCCGACGCAGACCGAGGCGCCTGGCAACTCGAATCGCAGCCATTCGCACCGCGCCGACGTCGGCCTCGGACTCGAGAAGCGCGATCCGAGGCGCGCCGAGGCGACGGGAAACTCGAATCGCGGCCACGAGCAAAGCCTCGACGTCGCCCGCGCGCCCGCGGAAGCGCGATCCGAGGCACGCCGGGGCGCGTCGAAGCTCGAATCGCGGCCACGAGCAAAGCCTCGACGTCGGCCCCGGACCCGAAATGTGCGATCCGAGGGGCGCCGCGAGCTCGAGAAACGGCGATCGGAGCTCTCGGCGCCGCCTCGAGGTCGGCCCGGATCTCGAAAAGCGCTCTCGCTCGCACCTCCGGGCACCGAGAGACTCGAATCGCGGCGGCCCGAGCGGCCTCGAGCTCGGCCACCCCCTCGAAGCGAGAGCGATCGGCGCGTCCTTCGGGCTCCGAGAGCCGCATCTCGAGGCGACCGGAGCGGCCTCGCGGTCGGCCACCCCCTCCAAAAAGCGCGATCTGCGGGACCTCCGGGCTCGGAGAACGCAGAATTGTCCCGTTTTCCGGACCCTCCTGGGCGGTGTGCCGAAAATTCGGGCGGTGGAGCACACTGTCCTACATTCGCCCCCATGCGAAACCTCGGACGTGGTGTGCGGCGAGCGGGTCAGGTGCTTCTCTGCGCGGGAGCGCTCTCGGGCGGGGCGGTGCTGTCGCACGTGACGATGGAGCCGGTGGCGTCCGCGCGCGCGTCGGCGCCGGCGTTCCCTCCCGCGATGGCGGCCCGCGACCTGGAGGCGCCGTCGATCATCGAGCGGGCCGTGCATGCGGCCGTGCAGCCGCGCGAGATCCCGCGGGGCTCCGTGGTGACCGAGGCGCCGCCGATCCCGCACGATCCCTTCGCGGGGCACCTCCGGGACGGCAAGGTGATCACCGGCGCGACGCCGCACCGCACGATGCTCTTCACCTTCGACGACGGGCCGGATCAGCGCAACACGCCGCGCCTGCTCGACGTGCTCGACGAGTACGGGATCAAGGCGGTCTTCTTCCTCACCGCGAGCCGCATCTCGGGCAACACGCCCTGGCAGCAGGAGAACCAGGCCCTGGCCCGCGAGATCGTCGCGCGCGGGCACTTCGTCGGGAACCACACCGTGGATCACGCGCAGCTGCCGCTCCTGGACGACGCGCAGGTGCTCGCCCAGGTGCGCGGCGCGGACGAGGTCTTCGAGCGCGTGCTCGGCAGCCGCACCTGGCTGATGCGCCCGCCGGGCGGCGCGCGCTCGGCGCGGGTGGACGGGCTGCTGGCCGAGCACGGCTACACCCAGATGGAGTGGAACCTCGGCACCGGCGACTTCCAGGTGCGCGAGCCCGACGCGGTGTTCCGGACCTGGCGCCGGGTGCTCGAGCGCCGCGAGCGCGAGAACGGCGACGGCGGCGGCATCATCCTGCTCCACGACACGCACGAGTGGAGCGTGGAGGCGGTGCCGCTGATGGTCAGCTGGATGCGGGAGCGCAATTGCGCCCTGCTCGAGCGCGGCGAGGAGCTCTACGACATCGCGAGCGACCCGGCGATGTTCTTCGCCGCGCGCGGAGACGCGTCGGTCAGCGCGGAGGCGCCGCCGGCCGAGATCGAGGCTGATGTCCTCGCTCGGAGACAGCGACACCTGCGCGAAGAGACCCGCCAGCGCTGCGCCCGCCTCGCCTCTCGCTGAGATCCTGCGCGTAGGCGCGCGTGACGGGTCGACTCGCGCCCGAGCGATGCGGCATCCTCGGGATATGAACCCCGCCGCTCAGCCTTGCCCTTCCTGCGGCTTCGAGAACCCGCGCGCCTGGCGCGCGTGCAGCCGCTGTGGCCACTCGCTCGGCCTCGTGAAGTCGATGACGGGGCGGACGTACCTGAGCGGGGGCGACGCGACCTTCGTCGACACCGCACCGCCCCCCTTCCCGCCCGAGCCCACCACCGACGAGACCGGGGAGCCGGACAGCCAGCCGCCCACCCCGGTGGAGGACATCGAGCCCCCGCTGGTCGGGCAGAGCGAGGTCACGGGCGCGATCCACTCGGGCCTGACGAGCGCGTTCGAGCACGCCAAGCCCACCCTCGTGGTGCTCGAGGGCGCGCGCGGGAGCGGCAAGACGCGCCTCCTGTTCCACGCGAGCGAGGTGGCGGCGCGCCTGAAGGACGACGTGCAGGTGCTCTACGGCGCGTGCCGCGCGCAGGGGGGCGACGGCTACTACGCGCCCTTCGGCCGCATGCTGCTCGAGCGCTTCGGGGTCATGCCCTCGTCGTCGCCGAGCGCGGTGCGCGGGCAGATGGCGACCCACGTGGGCCAGGCGCTGCAGTCCTCGGACGCGATCGCGGTGGCGGAGACGACGCACCTGCTCGGGCACATCGCGGGCGTGCCCTTCCCCGACAGCCCGTTCCTCCGCACGGGAGAGGAGCCCGACGAGCTCCGTCAGCGGGCTTTGGCCGCGTTCACCCGGTTCATGGCCGGCGACGCGAAGCGCCGACCGCTCCTGCTGCTGCTCGACAACATGCACGCGGCCGAGGACGACGGCTGGGAGCTGGTGGAGGCGGCCCTGGCCGCGGAGGCGCCGCTCGCGGTGGTGGTGGCGGGGGACGCCCCGGTCGCGGAGCGGGCCGAGTCCCTGCGCCCGCCGGGCGGGGTCGCGATCGGGCCCATCGCGCCGCTCAGCGAGGCCGACGTCGCCTCGCTCTTGCAGGTCCTCCTGCCCACGCTCAAGGAGGCGCAGGAGCCGCTCGTCGCGGCGCTGACCCACCGCTCGGAGGGCAACCCGAGCGCGCTCCGCGAGCTGGTCTTCGCGCTCGTCGAGGCGAAGCTCTTCCAGAAGAGCCCGGAGGGGCTCGAGGCGGATCTCTCGCAGCTCGAGGCCGGCACCCTGCCCGTCACGATGGAGGACGCGGTGCGGGCGCGGCTCATGCGCCTCGATCCCCTCGAGCGCGCCACCCTCGACCGCGCGGCGGTGGTGGGCGAGGTGTTCCAGGACCGCTGCCTGCTCGCGATGATGCGGAGCGAGCGCCGCGCGCCCGGCGACGCGACGGATCCGGCGACCCTCTGGCCCGACGACGACGACGAGGCCGCGCTCGCGTCCGCCCTCGCGCGCCTCGAGGAGAAGGGCTTCATCGAGCGGGTCGAAGCGAGCGACGTGCCGGGCGCGCTCGAGCTGCGCTTCTTGCACTCGGACACGCGCGACCTCGTCTACGAGGAGCAGGACGAGGCGCTGCGCGTGGAGCGGCACCGCACCATCGCGCACTGGCTGAGCGTGGTCATCGAGCTGCAGCGCGCGGGCATGGCCGCGGTGGCCGCGCCTCACCTGGAGAAGGCCGGCATGAGCGGCCGCGCGGGGCGCGCCTACCTCGAGGCGGCGCACGCCGAGCGCGACCGCATCCACACCCAGACCGCGCTCCGCTACGCGGAGAAGGCCCTCGAGCTCATCGACGAGGGCGACGTGGCGAGGCGCATCGACGCGCTCCACATGCACGGCTCGTTGCTGACCATCACGGGCCGCTACGACGAGGCGCGCGCGTCCTTCGTCGAGATGCTCCAGGTGGCGTGGCGCATCGGCGCGAAGAACAAGGGCGGCGCGGCCCTCAACCGCCTCGCGCGCATTCACCGCCAGCGGGGCGAGGACGCGCAGGCGCAGCTCCTGCTCGAGCGGGGGCTCTCGCTCTTCCGGGCCGCGGCGGATCTGCGCGGGGTCGCGAGCTGCCTCGACGATCTCGCCCAGGTCGCGCGCCTGCACGGCGACCTCGAGCGGGCCCTGAACGCGGCCACCGAGGCGCTCGAGATACGGCGCGGCCACGCCGACGTGCGCGGCGAGGCGGTCAGCCTGATGACCCTCGGCGGCATCGAGTACGCGCGGGGCGAGATCGGGCGCGCGGAGGAGCTGTTCGAGAGCGCGCGCGACATCCGCGAGTCCATCGGCGACCGCGCGGGCGTCATGCAGGTCTACAACGCGCTCGGCGTGGTGGCCTTCGACCGCGGCGACCTCGAGCGCGCCGAGGCTTGCTGGCGCGCGGCGATGCAGGAGGCCCGCAAGATGGCCGACCGCCACACCCAGACCTTCCTGCTCAACAACCTCGGCGAGCTGCTGACGGCGGGCGGGCGCACCGACGAGGCGAAGGACGCCCTCGAGGAGGCGCGCGAGCTGGCCCACCAGCTCAAGAACCGCCGCGCGATGGCGGAGGTGGAGCGCAACCTCGGGCTCTGCGCGCTCAAGGCCGGCGCGAGCGACGCGGAGAAGATCCTCCTGCGCGCGCTGGCGCTCGCGGAGGAGTACGGCTCGCGCGAGGCGATCGGCCTGGCGCACCGCGCGATCGGCCAGCTCCGCGCGCAGACCCTCTTCGACGACAAGGGCGACGTCAGCCGCCGGGCCGAGGAGAGCTACCTCGCGAGCATCGACACCTTCCGCGACATCGGCAACGAGAAGGAGGCGGCCCGCTCCCTCGCCTCGCTCGGCTACCACCTGATCGAGCGCGGAGACGTCGAGTCGGCCAAGGAGCGCCTGCGGGAGGCGCGCGCGATCATGCGCCGGATCGGGCTCGGGCAGCTCGCGAAGGTCGAGACCACCCTGGAGGAGCTCGGCGGGCGCATCTCGACGCACTGACCCGGCCCGGCGCCGCGCAACATGTCTCTCTCCGCGCGATGGATCACCGGGCTGCTCGCGCTCGCCGCGCTCGGTGGCCTCGGGTGGGCGGGCCTGGGGTGGGCGGGGCGCGCGGTGCGGGCCGACCTCGAGACGCCGCGCGATCTGCACGGCGCGCCGCACGCCACGAGCCTCGCCTGCGCGCGCTGTCACCCGGGGCAGCACGACAGCTGGCACCGCACCTTCCACCGCACGATGACCCAGGAGGCGAGCGAGGCGAGCGTGCTCGGCGACTTCGAGGGCGCGCGCTTCGAGTACGGCGGCGTCGAGGCGCGCATGGAGCGCGAGCCGGGCGGGGGCTTCGCGATGCGTTTCCTGGCCGACGGGGTGGAGCTGTCGCGCGCGCGGATCGTGCGCACCGTCGGCTCCCACCGCTACCAGCAGTACCTCGCGGCGGAGGGGGACGTGCTCTTCCGGCTGCCGATGGCCTGGCACGTCGAGGAGGGGCGCTGGTTCCACATGAACGGCGCCTTCCTCACCCCGGACCCTCCCGCGCCGCCCGAGGGCGGGCACGTCGCGGCGGAGGACTACCACCGGCACGTGGTGCGCTGGAACGACAACTGCGTGTTCTGCCACAACGTGGCGCCCAACCCGGGGCGCCGGCTCGAGGGGGACGCGGCCCGCTTCGAGACGGAGCTCGAGGAGCTCGGCGTGGCCTGCGAGGCGTGCCACGGGCCGGCCGACGAGCACGCGCGGGTCAACGCCAACCCCGTGCGGCGCTACGCGCTCCACCTCTCGGACGCCCCCGACCCGACCATCGTCAACCCGCGGCGGCTCTCCCCCGCGCGGAGCGCGGAGATCTGCGGGCGCTGTCACGGCCAGCGCATCACCGACGACGTCGGCCGGTTCCTCACCCGCGGCGACCCCTTCGTGCCGGGCGATCGGCTGGCCGACTACAGCCGCCCGCTCGCGCGCGGCACGGCCCTGGGAGGCGACGAGGCCGCGTTCGAGGAGCGCTTCTGGCCGGACGGAACCGCGCGGCTCACCGCCTACGAGTATCAAGGCTTGCTCGCTTCACCGTGCGACGAGCTCACGTGCACGAGCTGCCACGGGATGCACGAGGGCGACCCGAGCGGCCAGCTCCGGCCGGGGCTCGAGGGCGACGCGCAGTGCGCCCAGTGCCACGAGGCCGACGGCCACTCCGCGCACGAGGCCACCCTCTGCGTCGACTGCCACATGCCGCGCGTGGTCTACGGGCTGATCGGCGCCTACCGCAGCCACCGCATCGAGATCCCCGATCCCGGCGTGACGGGGCGCCCCGACGCGTGCTCGCTCTGCCACGCCGAGCGCGACGGCGCCTGGGTCGCCGACGGCTTCGGGCGCCTCTACGGAGGGGAGCGCCCGTCCGCGCAGGGCGGGGTCCCCGAGGGGCTGCTCGGCGGCGACCCGATCGAGCGGGCGATGGCCGCGGCCGCGCTCGGGCGGGGCGAGGCGCTGCGCCATCGCGCGTGGCGGGCCGGCCTCCTCCTCGACACCCTGGCCGAGGACCCCTACCCGGCCGTGCGCCGCATGGCGTGGCGGAGCCTGCGCGCCCTGTACACGGACGCGCCCATGGACTGGATGGGCTTCGTGCCCACCGCGGCCGAGGGCCCGCGCCGCGCCTGGGTCGAGCGCGCGGAGGCCGCCCTGAGCGTGCGCCGCCCTCCGCGGAGCCAGACCGCGCCGCTCCGGCGGCGCGCCGCCCAGCAGGCCATCTTCATCGGCGAATGAAGCGTGGGTCGCCGCATGGCCTGCGCGCGCTCGGCGGGTGTACATTGCCGGCGATTGGAGACCGTATTGCCAGACCGTGAGCCCAAGCGGCGCGTGAGCGTCGACCTCAGGATGAGCCGCTTCGAGCTGCCTCCGGTCCAGAGCGCGCTCGTCGTGGGTCGGAAGGCTCCGATCGGCTCCCGCGCGATGGAGAAGGCGCTCGCCGAGATGATGCCGGACGCGTTCGTCCGCATCGAGGTCGACCACGAGACCATCGAGGCGGTCATCGTGCGCAAGGCCCACCTCCGGCGGCTGCCCGAGGAGCGGCTCGTGAGCCTCCTCGTGCGCCAGACCGAGTCGGTCATCGACGAGACGGAGATGCTGCGCGTGACCATGGAGCTGGAGATCACCCTGACCGAGGAGCTCGACATTTGACGCAGACCACGAGCTCGACGCGCGGAACGACGGTCGCCGATCTGATGGATCCGGCGTCGGAGATCGGCGAGCACGCCACGCTCGCGGATCTCGAGCCCGCGCTCCGGCGGGACGAGCTCGGCTTCATGCGCTCCGGGCTCGGCTGGGAGGCGATCGTGCCCCGGCTCGTGGTGGGCCTGCCGTCGAGCCGCCGCGTCATCGACGTGCCCCGCGTGGCGGTCACCGCCCTCGAGCCCGAGAGCGACGCGCTCGGCGTCTTGCCCCTGCTCGAGCGCTCCGCGCTGCCCAGCTCTCCGGTCGTCACCGCGGGCCGGCTCGTCGGGCGGCTCGCGCACGAGCGGCTCCGCTTCGCGCTGCGTGACGAGCACGACGACGATCTGCTCAGCGAGCTGACGACCCTGCGCCAGGCCTCGTCCGCCATCACGCACGACCTCGCGAACGTGCTCATGGTGGCCCTCTGGGAGGTGGAGGCGAGCCCGCAGCCGAGCCCGTCGCTCGCGGCGGCGCTGCAACACTCCAAGCAGCTCCTCGACCGGCTCCGGATGATGCACCAGGGCGAGCCGGCGGTCGCGCTCCGGGTGGATCTCGCGTCCGCGATCGAGCGCCTGATGCCGCTCCTCGGGCCGCTCTCGAAGCCGAACCGGGTGACGTTCACGCCCCCGGCCGCGCCGGTCGGCGTGCGCTGCCCGCCGACCCTGGTCGACCGCATCCTGGTCAACCTGGTGGCGAACGCGCGGGACGCGGCCGAGCGCCCCGGGCACACCGCCATCACCGTGCGGCGCGAGGGCCCGGACGCGCTCATCGAGGTGGCCGACGACGGCCCGGGGATCTCACCGTCCATCGCGCCGCGCGTGTTCGAGGCCGGGTTCAGCACCAAGCCGGAACACCAGGGCCTCGGCCTCGCGACCCTCCGGCGGGCGCTGCGGCGGCTGGGCGGGGACATCGATCTGCTGAGCGCGCTCGGCGCGGGCACGCGCGTGCGGGTCCGGCTCCCGGCCGTCTGAGGGCGCGCTCAGCGGCGGCGGGCGAGGATGCGGTAGACGGGCAGCCCGTCCTCCTCGGCCCGCACCTCGCGGTTCGAGCGCGCCCCGGTGGGGTTCGCCTCGACGCGCCAGCCGTCGGCGGCGGGCACGAACGCGTCGTGGGCGGCCACGGTCGCCTCGTAGGCGTCGGCGCGCTCCTCGACGTCGGTCTGGACGAACAGCTCGCCGCCGGGGGCGAGGAGGCGCGCGAGATCGTCGAGGAAGGTGTCGGTGACGACCATTCGCTTGTGGTGGCGCTTCTTCCACCAGGGATCCGGGAAGTGCACGTAGACCCGCGATAGGCAGCCGGCGGGGCCCGACCGGGCGAGCAGATCGCGCACGTCGGCGCGGTAGGCCCGGGCGTGGGCGAACCCCTCGCGCACGCGCCGCTGCTCGACGCGGTAGGCCCACTTGGCCTTGATCTCCACCCCGATGAGCCGGACCTCGTCGGTCTGCGCCGCCCGCTCGAGGAAGGAGCGGCCGCGGCCGAAGCCCACGTCGAGCTCGATCGGCCCGTTCCCTTCGATCAGCGCGGGCAGGCTCACCTCCCCCTCGGGCGGGGTCGGCGCCATCTCTTCGTAGCGAATCGGGGGCGGGGTCGGCTTCACGGCGGGCGGGGAATATCGCCCGCGAGCGGCGAACGCAATGCGCACCATTCTTGACCCTGGAAGCATCGAGGCGGTATCCAAGGTCCGGCGTACGCAATCCGCGCGCGAGGAGGTTCGAGTGGCGGTGAAGATCCTGGCCGCTGACGACAGTGCGACGATGAGGAAGGTCCTGGAGATGACCTTCGCGGGTGAGGCCGTCGAGATCGAGACGGTCGACAGCGGGGAGGCCGCGGTCCAACGCGCCTCTCAGAGCGCACCCGATCTCGTCATCGCCGACGCCTCGATGAGCACGGACGGCTACGAAGTCGCCCGTCAGCTCAAGGGCAACCCGGCGACCGCCAACGTGGCGGTGATCGTGCTCGCGTCACAACACACCCCGTTCGACGCCGCCAAGGGCAAGGACGCGGGCGTCGATGACCACATCCTGAAGCCCTACGACTCGCAGGCGATGATCGACAAGACGAAGGAGATCTTGTCGAAGCCGCGCGCCGCGGCGAGCACGGCCGCGAGTGCCGTGGCGGCCGCGCCACGCGCTCCGTCGCCGCCGAGCCCGCCCTCGCCCCCGAGCCCTCCCTCTCCGCCGCGCCCCGCGTCGCGCACCCCTGGCATCGGTCGCCCTTCGAGCCAGGTCCCCGCCGCGAACCCGCGCTCGACCGTCGCGTTCGGCGCCGTGTCACCGCCGAAGCCGAGCGACCGCCCGGTGCTGCAGCTCGCGGACGAGGACGAGCCGAAGCCGCCGCAGCCCAAGGTCGCGGCGCCGTCGATCCCGAAGCGCCCGCAGACGCGCGCGGTCCCGCCGAGCGCGGCGAGCAAGCCGAGCGCGACGCCCACGCCCAGCCCTGCTGCGGCGAGCCCCGCGAGCCGGGCCGCCGCGGCGACGGCGAGCAACGGCGACCTCGCGTCCAAGCTCGGCGATCTCGGCCTCGACGAGGGTCAGATCCAGGGCGTGCTCAGCCTCTCGCGCGAGGTGATCGAGCGGGTGGTCTGGGAGGTCGTGCCCGACCTGGCCGAGGTCATCATTCGCGAAGAGATCCGCCGCCTCACCAGCGACTGAATCTCCACGGGAGAGTGAGGTCTCGAATCGCGGTGGATGACGCGTGGCGTTCGCGGTATGCCACGCGCCACCATGGCAGAGCGTTTCGAGACCATCGCGTTCGACGAGCTTCCCAAGCACTTCGACTCCGTCGCGGCGGAAGAGAAGTGGGGCCGACACTGGGACGAGCGGGGCGTCTACCGCTACGACCCGACGCGGCCGCGCGAGGAGACGTTCGTCGTCGACACCCCGCCCCCGACCGTCTCGGGCGCGCTGCACGTCGGGCACGTCTTCAGCTACACGCACACCGACGCCATCGTGCGGCAGCGCCGCATGCGCGGGCAGAACATCTTCTACCCGATGGGCTGGGACGACAACGGCCTGCCCACCGAGCGCCGCGTCCAGAACTACTTCCACGTGCGCTGCGAGCCGGGGGTCCCCTACGACCCGGCGCTGAAGCTCGAGCCGGCGTCGGCGAAGAAGCTCAAGAAGGAGCGGCCGCTCGTCGTCTCGCGCCGCAACTTCATCGAGCTCTGCAACCAGGTCACGGAGCAGGACGAGAAGGCCTTCATGGCCCTCTGGCAGCGCCTCGCGCTCAGCGTCGACTGGAGCCAGCAGTACGCCACCATCGACGAGCGCTGCCGCCACCTCGCGCAGCTCTCGTTCCTCGATCTCTACGAGAAGGGGCACCTCTACAGCCACGAGGCCCCGACGATGTGGGACGTGGACTTCCAGACCGCGGTCGCGCAGGCCGAGGTCGTCGACCGCCCCAAGCAGGGCGCCTTCCACGACATCCGCTTCGGCGTGCAGGGCTCGGATCGCTCGTTCGTGATCAGCACCACGCGGCCCGAGCTGCTCCCGGCGTGCGTGGGCGTCACCGCGCATCCGGACGACGCGCGCTACAAGGACCTGTTCGGCAAGTTCGCGATCACCCCGCTCTTCCACGCGCCGGTGCCCATCTTCCCGAGCGAGCTGGCCGACCCCGAGAAGGGGACCGGCATCCTGATGGTCTGCACCTTCGGCGACCAGACCGACGTGACCTGGTGGCGCGAGCAGAAGCTGCCGCTGCGTCAGGTGATCGGGCGCAACGGCCGGCTCGTGGAGCTGACCTTCGGCGAGGGCGACTACCCGAGCGAGAAGCCCGAGATGGCCAACCGGCACTACGGCGAGCTGATCGGCAAGACCGTGGTCACGGCGCGCAAGCTGGTCGTCGACATGCTGCGGGACCCCGAGGGGCGCGCGGCGGGCGACGACGCGCCGCTCCAGGGCGAGCCGCGCCCCACCGACCAGGCGGTCAAGCACTACGAGAAGGGCGACCGGCCGCTCGAGTTCGTCTCCACGCGCCAGTGGTTCGTGCGCCTGATGGACAAGAAGGACGCGCTGCTCGAGCGCGGCCGCCAGATCGAGTGGCACCCGAGCTTCATGCAGCAGCGCTACGAGATCTGGACCGAGAACCTCGGCCTGGACTGGTGCGTGAGCCGCCAGCGCTACTTCGGCGTGTCCTTCCCGGTCTGGTACCGGCTCGACGCGAGCGGGGAGCCCGAGTTCGACGCGCCCATCCTCGCCGACGCGGCCACCCTGCCCGTCGATCCGATGAGCGACACCCCGCCCGGCTTCGAGGAGTCGCAGCGCGGCCAGCCCGGCGGCTTCACGGGCGAGCCCGACGTCTTCGACACCTGGTTCACCAGCTCGCTCACGCCCGAGATCGGCTCGAAGTGGCGGCTCGACCCGGAGCGTCACCAGCGGCTCTTCCCCGCGGACATGCGGCCCCAGAGCCACGAGATCATCCGGACCTGGGCCTTCTACACCATCGCCAAGGCGCACCTGCACGAGCAGACCGTGCCCTGGCACAACGTGGTGATCAGCGGCTGGGTCGTGGACCCCCAGAAGAAGAAGCTGGGCAAGACGGCTGGAAACGCGAAGGTCGCGCCCTCGGAGCTGCTCGACAACTACACCGCCGACGCCCTGCGCTACTGGGCCTGCGGCGCGCGGCTCGGCACCGACACCGCGTTCGACGAGAGCGTGTTCAAGGTCGGCAAGCGGCTGGTGACCAAGCTCTACAACGCGGGCAAGTTCGTGCTGTCCCAGGAGGCGGAGCGGCACCCGATCTCGAACGAGCTGGACCGGGCGTTCATCGCGGAGTTGGCCGGGGTCGTGAGGCAGGCGAGCGAGGCCTACGACGAGTTCGAGTTCGCCAAGGCCCTGATGGCCACCGAGCAGTTCTTCTGGAGCAGCTTCACCGACACCTTCCTCGAGCTGAGCAAGGCGCGCGCGCGGGGCGACTTCGGCGGCGAGGCGGATCGGGGCTCCGCGGTCGCGGCGCTGCGGCTCGCGCTGAACGTGCTCCTGCGGCTCTTCGCGCCCGTGCTGCCTTACATCACCGAGGAGGTCTGGAGCTGGGTCTTCGCCAAGGAGACCGGCGAGGCGTCGATCCACGCCGCGCCCTGGCCCTCGGCCGCCGACTTCGAGGGCGTCGCCGCGCCGGCCGACGAGGGCAGCTTCGCGCTCGCGGTGGAGGCGCTGACCACCATCAACAAGAAGAAGAGCGACGCGGGGGTCAGCGTGGGCCGCGTGGCCGAGGCGCTCACCCTCGGCGCGAACGAGGCGACGCGCGCCCGGCTCGAGCCGGTCTGGGAGGACGTCGCGGGCGCGGCGCGCTGCCAGGACAAGGCGCTGGTGGCGAAGGACGGGCTCGAGGATGGCGTCTTCGAGGTGATCGACGCGACCTTCGCGGAGAAGAAGCCGAAGGCCTGATCTCAGAGCAGGTCGAGCTGGCCCATCAGCACGCGGTCGCCGTCGACGCGCGCGCCCTCGAGCTCGAGCAGGAATCGTTTGCGATCCGGGCCCCCTCCGAAGCCGCCGAGGGTGCGCCCGGCGCCGACGATCCGGTGGCAGGGGACCGCGATGGCGACCGGATTGGCGTTCATCGCCATGCCGATCGCGCGCATCGCGCGGGGGGAGCCGACGTCCCTGGCCAGGCCCGCGTAGGTGCGGACCTCCCCACGCGGGACGCGGCGCAGCGCCTTCCACGCGCGCCCCTGAAACGCGGTCCCCCCGATGCGGACGGGCCAGTCCGCCGGATCCTCGTCCTCGCCGTCGAAGTAGCGCGTGAGCCGCGCGCGCAGCGCCGGTGGCACGTCCCCGGGCGCGACCCCCTCGCCCTCCGGCCAGAACCGCGCCCGATCCGCCTCCGGAGCGTCGGGGCCGAAGTGCAGGACGGCCAACCCGGCGGGCACCCACGCCAGCCAGATCGGCCCGACGGGGGCCGGGGCGTCGAACACGGCGCAACCGACCTCCGCGAGAGGTGCTTTCGAGGCCAGGGGCCGGGTGTTACCTTCCTCGTGCATGCGACGCGTCGCGGTGGCTCTGTTGATGGGAGGACTGGTCCTCGGTTGTGGGCCCAGCCTTCGGCGTGTCCAGCAGAGCAACGTGTACTTCGAGCGCTGCTACGCGGCGGACTTCGACCCGCGCGTCCCGCTCGCCGAGAAGCATGCCTGCTGGTCGGCGTGGAGGGAACACTACGCGATGGGGCAGCCGCCGGAGCGCCTCTCGTACGCCCAGGCCCGGATCTACGGCATCGAGCACGCCGAGAGCGTGCCCGGGTTGCCGGGCCTGCCGGAGGCGGCGATCGGTCCGCGCCAGGTGACCCCCGTGACGGCCACGAGCACCACCGAGGCGCCGCCCGACCCGGAGCCCCCCGCGATCGCGGAGCGGGAGTCCCTGCACGATCGCCGCGCGCGACGTCGCCGCCGCGTCCACCCCCTGCCGCGGACATCGAACCCGATCTGCGCCGCGAGCGCGTGCGAGCCCAGCTACCGCGCCTGCCTCGACACCTGCGCCACCCAGAACGAGGCCTGCGAGACCGCGTGCGAGGTCGAGCTGCAGGCCTGCGCCCGCGGCTGCTTCTAGCCGCCGGTTTGCGAGGTTGGCACTCTCGGTGACATAGTCGCCGCGCCTCCGTCCCTGGATCGCCCTTCGGGCCGATCAGTCTCGAGGGGACTGGAGGAGTCGTCATGGTGATACTGCCCTGGATTCTGCTCGGTTGCGCCGCGGTCGCCCTGCTCCTCTACGGGCTCGGCGTGCTCGCCACCGTTCACCACACCGGCCGCAAGCCGCCTCTTCTCCCCGAGGCCGAGCTGCCGCCCGTCTCGCTGCTCAAGCCCATCAAGGGCGCCGAGGAGAGCCTCGAGGAGAACCTGCGCTCCTTCTACGAGCAGGACTACCCCTCGTTCGAGGTCGTCTTCGCGACCACCGACCCGGGCGACGCCGCCCTCCCCGTCGCGCGTCGCGTGGCCGCGGACTACCCGCACGTGCCGACGCGCTTCGTCTTCTCCGATCCCGAGTTCGGGCTGAACCCGAAGGTCGCCAACCTCGCGGGCGCGCTCCTCGGCGCGCAGCACGAGCTGGTGCTGCAGTCGGACGCGAACGTGCGCGTCGAGGGGGACTACCTCCGCCGCATCGTCAGCGAGCTGATCGCGGACGACGGGCGGCTGCTCAGCTCGATGGTGGTCGGCGTCGGCGAGGAGAAGGTCGGGGCCCTGCTCGACAACCTGCAGCTGAGCGCCTTCACCGCGCCCGGCTGCTGCCTCGCGCTGAAGCTCGCGGGCGTCGTCTGCGTGATCGGCAAGTCGATGCTCTTCTACCAGCGCGACCTGAAGGAGGTCGGCGGCCTGGAGCTCGTCCGGGACGTGCTGGCCGAGGACTACGTGCTCGGGCGCGCGTTTCAGAAGGCGGGCAAGAACGTCATCCTCAGCACGACGACCGCGCAGAACGTGAACGTCGTCTCGAGCGTCGAGCACTTCATGGGCCGGCACGCGCGCTGGCTGAAGATGCGCGCCGTCATCCACATCCCCGGGTTCGTGGCCGATCTGTTCGCCAACCCGACCGGCCTGTCGCTCCTGGCGTTCGTCACGAGCGGCTTCGATCTCCGCATCGGCGCGGCCTTCGCTGGCATCACGCTCCTCAAGGCGTGGGGCGACGTCTTCCTCGTGCGGCGCACGCGCGGGGTCCCGCTGCGCTTCTGGCACCGCTTCCTGACGCCGCTGCGCGACATTCTGATGATGGCGATCTGGCCCTACGCGGCGTTCAGCCGCTCGATCGAGTGGCGCGGCACGCGCTTGCGGCTCGGCTGGAACACCCGGCTGCGCCCGGACGACGGACCGCTCGCGGTGCGGCTCATGCGTCGCGTCCCGTTCTTCCGCTCGATCTGACGTCGTCGAAGAAGGCCGTCAGCGCCTCGGTCACCGCGTCGGGGCGGTCGAGCGCGCTGAGGTGCGCCGCGCCCGGCACCTCGATCAGCGTCGCGCCCGGGATGCCCGCCGCGATCTCCCGGGCGCGCGCGGGCGGGGTCGCGACGTCCTCGCTCCCGACCATGACGAGCGTGGGCGCGGTGATCTCGCCCAGGCGGTGCCGGATGTCCTCGCGATGGAAGATCACCGCGTCGACCGCGTGCCCGATCGACGCCGGATCCATGCGCGCGATGTGATCGCGGAACTCGCGCAGCACGTCCGGCCGGGTGCGGCGCGTCTCCTCCGTCAGGAAGAGGGGCTGCAGGCGATCGAGGAGCGGCGCGATCGCGCCGAAGCGCCGCGCGATGAAGGCCATCACGTGGTAGCTCGGCAGCTTGCGGCGCGACTCCCGGTGCGCGCTCGTGTCGAGCAGCGCGAGCGAGCGGAGGCGATCCGGGTGGCGGAGCGCGAAGCGCATGCCGGTCATCCCGCCCCAGCTCAGCCCGGCCCAGTGCGCGCGGTCGACGTCGAGGGCGTCCATCACCTCGCGGGCCGCCTCCGCGCACTCCTCGAGGGTGAACGGGCGGCGGATGGGCGCGCTCCGGCCGTGGCCCGGGGCGTCGAGGTTGACCACCCGGTAGCGCTCGGCGAGCGCGGGCACCTGGAAGCGCCACATGCCGCCCTCGCACAGGAGCGAGTGCCAGAGCAGGAGCGGCTCACCCTCCCCGTGCTCCTCGACGAAGAGCTTCCCCAGTCGCGTGTCCACCAGCATTCGGCTCGTTCTACCAGCCGTGCTCTACGATGCGAGCACCTTGTCGAAGCGGCCTCATCTGCTGTTCGCGCTTCTCTACTTCGCCGAAGGCGCGCCGATCGGCTTCATCTGGTGGACGCTGCCGACGCTCCTGCGCGGGGCGGGGGTCGAGGTCGACGCCATCACCACGCTCACCGCGTGGGTGACCATCCCGTGGGCGCTCAAGTTCGCGTGGGCGCCGCTCGTCGACACCCTGACCTCGCCGCGCTTCACCCTGCGAGGCTGGATCGTCACCGCGCAGCTCGCGATGGCCGCCTCCCTCGCGCCGCTCCTGTTCCTCTCGGACCCGGCCGACGCGCTGGCGCCGCTCACCCTGTTCCTGGTCCTGCACGCCTTCGCGGCGGCGACCCAGGACGTGGCGATCGACGCCCTCTCCATCGCCATCGTCCCGGCGGAGGAGCGGGGGCGCCTCAACGGGTGGATGCAGGCGGGCATGCTCTTCGGGCGGGCGCTGTTCGGCGGCGGCGCCTTGCTCGCCTCGAGCGCCCTGGATCTCCGCGCGATGGCGGCGGCGATGATCGCGGTGCTCCTGATCACCCCGCTGACGCTCCTGCGTGTGGCGCTGCCTCCGCTGCCTTCGCGCGGCGGGCGGCTGCGCCGGTTTCTGGCCGACGCGAAGTCCGCCCTGCGTCGACCGCTCACGTGGCTGGGGCTCGCCTTCGCGCTGACGGCGGAGGTGACCTTCAAGGGCGTCGGCGCCGTCATCGGGCCGTTCCTCGTCGACAGCGGCGTCTCCGAGCAGGCCATCGGCGTCTTCTTCGGTGTGGGATCCGTCGGCGCGATGGTCGTGGGCGCGCTCGTCGGTGGTCGGCTCGCGGATCGCTTCGGGCGCCGCCGCGTGATCGCCGGGGGCCAGCTCCTCGTCGGCGCGGCGGTGGTGGCGCTCGCCGCGCTCGGGACGGGCGAGCTGCCGCTCGGCGGCTGGCTGGCGCTGCTGGTCTTCTACCTGGGCGTCGGCCTCTTCACCGCCGCGGTCTTCGCGCTGTTCATGGACCTGACCGAGCCGAGGCTCGGGGCGACCCAGTTCAGCGCGTACATGGGGCTGACGAACGCGTGCGAGGCGTGGTCGAGCCGGGCGGTGGGCGCGCTCGTCACCGGCTCCGGCTATCCGGTCGCCTTCCTCGCGGCGGCGGGGCTCGGGCTCGTGCCGCTCTTGTTGCTGCCGCTGCTGAAGCCCAAGGCCGTCGAGGGCTGAGCTCAGCAGGACGTGTTCGCCTCGTCCTCGCACGAGGCCACGACGGCGGCGGGGACATCGGCCTTGGCCTCGGGACCCTTCGCGGCGGGCGGCGCGGACGACCACGCGAGGCTGACCGTCAAGGCGAACAGACCCGCGAGCGCCGCGACGGCCCACCCGGCCACGCGCCGGTTCGTGTGGGCCATCGGGAGGACGACCTCCTCGGGGGTGCCGGGCCTGGGGCGCATCGCGCGGAGCACCGCGAGCACCCCGGCGGGTCGCTCGCCGGGCTCCTTGGCCAGCGCCTGCATGACGGCGGCCTGAACCTCGGGGGGTAGCGACACCGCGTGAGAGGCGATGGGGATCGGCGACTCCGCGAGGTGGCGCTCGGCCCAGTCCAGCAGGCCCGTCGCGCCCTCGAAGGGGAGCGCGCCCGTGAGCATCTCGTAGGCGAGCACCCCGAACGCGTAGACATCGCTCTGCGCGTCGAGCGGCCGCCCAGCGATCTGCTCGGGGCTCATGTACGCGGGCGTGCCGAGGACCTCGCCGCGGAACGTGATGGCGGGCGCGTCGGGGTCGTTCGTCTCGGGGGCCTTGGCGACTCCGAAGTCGAGCACCTTCACGCCGGGCGATCTCGCGCCGGGGCGTTCGAAGAGCAGCACGTTGTCGGGCTTGAGATCGCGGTGCACGATCCCGGCGTCGTGGGCTTCTGCGAGCGCGCCGGCCACCTGCGTCAGGATGGAGCGCGCCTCCTCGAACGGGATCGGCCCACGCGCGATCCGCTCCGCGAGCGACTCACCGCGCACGAGCTCCATCACGATCGCGAGCGCCCCGTCGTCGAGCTCCCCGAAGTCGTAGAAGCGGATGGTGTTGGGGTGCGAGAGCTTCGTGACCAGCTCGCACTCTCGGTGAAAGCGCGCGCGCACCGCCTGGGATCGCGCGAAATCCGAGTGCAGGACCTTCACCGCCACCTCGCGTGTGAAGCGCCCCACACGCTGCTCCGCCCGATAGACCGTGCCCATCGCGCCGGCACCGACCTCCTCGGTGAGGCGGTAGCGCTCGAGCGCCATGCTCCCCAGCCGGGGGTCCTCGTGCCGCGCTGCCCCACATGCGCCGCAGAAGAACGCGTCGTCGGGCAGCGTTTCGCCACAGTCGCCGCATGCCTCCGCGGCCGATTGCCACGGCGGCGGGTGATGCCGTCGGTGTGCCTGCTTCATGCTCGTGGGACGGTGGGAAGCGCGGGGAGATTTTCTCGCTTCGGTGGCGGTCCCTCAGTTGTCACAGACCTTGCGCAAATCCGAAGCTGTGCCGAAGAAACTTCGGCCCCTGGTACCGACGCAACTTTGATTGCGATTGCTGCACCCGGTTCGACGCTGCGGCCTCGTCCGGGCCCGGAACGGGAGCCGTGGCGTGCTCCGAGATGCTGTCTCGACGCCCTGAAACAGCCGCGCCGAAGCGTCCACGACGACGCAGACGGACCCCGGCGGCGCGAGGCCACCAGGGTCACGAAGAGAGTCTCGGGATCAGACCCGATCTACGGGAACGGCTCGCACGCCGCCGCGTGGTGCTTCTTCATCCAGTACGTGCCCGCCGGGAACACCACGCTACGGTCCCCCGCGCACCACCGCTCCTTGCACTCCGCGTGACGCGCCCGGAACGTCTTCAGCCGCCGCAGCGCCGCGATGCGCTCCTCGCGCGAGCTCGCCATCACCTGCGGGCGAAGGCCACCCGGCTCCTCCTCCGTCCGCGCCACGCGGTAGGGCGACACGCTGCACGCCTCCACGCGGCTCATGATGCGCCAGCCCTTCCGCTTCGCCTCCGCGCGCGCCTCCTCGACCAGGACCTCCACCCGCGTGCCGATCCGCTCCCGCGCGCCCTCCACGTCGTCCGCCAGACACTCCGGCCACGTCAGCCGGATCGATGCGCGCGCCGGCCAGTACGCCGGCGAGCGACCTCGAGGCCGGCTCCCTGCCAGCTCCTTCTCACCCAGCTCCTCCACCGACGCCGTCACCCCCGGCCAGTCCTCGGGCCTCCACACCAACCCAGACGCCACCGGATTTGCGAT